>JAGQQQ010000071.1 GCA_020426125.1 Planctomycetaceae bacterium | reverse complement strand
AATCCGCGAGCGAAAGGGTTCAGATGCCCAACCTGCCTTCACCCACCGGGTCAACAGACCGCCGTCGCACTCGATGCATCGATGGATTTTCGAAGTGCCCGCACACGGCACCTTGAGTTTCAGAAACTTGTTGCTTTTTTAAACGATTCAGCAGATCTGAATTCATTGCTCTGGTACGCTGAAAGAAGGGTGCTGGTTCTCGCCGTCGCCGTTTGCCAGCTGGTTCTGTCCTGTCCGACTTTCAGCAGGAGTAGATCATGTCTGAGTTTCCCTTCTCCAATTTTCTCCGTATCTCGCCGAGTCGCGTGAAGCGCCGCCGCCAAAACAATCCCGCCTTCCAGCTTGAGGTGCTGGAGAACCGAATTCTCCTGACACTGTTTACGGTCGACACATTGTTCGACACTCCGGACGCGATGGTCGGTGACGGAATTCCAGAAGATTCGATGGGGCGAAAGACGTTGCGAGCGGCGATCCAAGAGGCCGAAGCGAATCCGGGCCCCGACAGCATTTCGATCATTGTTGGGGGAACGATCGAGCGCACGGGCTCACTCATCACGATTACAGACGATCTGACGATTACTGCGCTGGGTCCTGACATGTTGACCTATGACGCAAACAGCTTGGAAAAACACTTCCATGTGTTCTCATCGAAGCTGGAGATTACCGGAATGACTTTGACCGGCGGTCTCGCGGGCCCGTTCGGAGGAGGAGCCATGGCGATCTTTGGAGCAGATGTGACGTTGGACAAGGTCGCGATTATCGGCAACGCCTCCAGTCAGGGGGGGGCCGGAGGGATTTCATTCGGTGCGGACTTTACCAACGGAGACAGTCCTGGCTCATTGATCATCACCGATTCTCTCATCGCCAATAATCTGGGACCGACCGGCGGGATTACGATTGGGAATGGAGCCGGAGACGCACTCATCGTCAACTCGACGATCTCCAACAACACGGCGAGTACGGACGGCGGGGGAATTCACTACTTCCAGAACGACTCGTCGCTTGTTCTCCGCAATGTCACGATCACAGACAATAAGATCGATAGCGATGGCATCACGCAGATAGGAGCAGGGATTTACGTTCAAGCCAGTCCAACGTCAGGAGACCCGGTGCCGGTGCTGCACAATACCATCGTGGCCGGGAACATTCGCGGCGCGACTTTCACCGTCCCGAATGATATCGATGGACAGGGAGGTCCAAGCTCCGGTTTCATCGACTCGTCCAGCAGTTTCAATCTCATCGGGGACGCAACGACTTCGGCTGGACTGGTCGACGGAGTGAACAGCAACTTCGTCGGAGACAAGGGTTCCGGCACGATCGACATTGCGACTGTCCTCGACACCACGCTCGCCGACAACGGCGGTCCCACCGACACTCACGCTCTCGTGATTGGCAGTCTCGCGGCCAATGGAGGAAGTGACGCGCTGGCAATCGGTCCGATGGGAGGGCCGTTGTTGTTTGACCAACGGGGAGTGGGCTTCGATCGCATCCGGAACGGCACCGTCGATATTGGGGCGTATGAGTCGCCGTTTGATGGCGGCGGTCGTGTCACGGAAGATTTGATTGTTTACGACGTCGCGTCCGGACGCTGGAAATCCGGTGTGAGCGACGGGGACAGTTTCTCCTGGACCAACGGTCCCAACTTCAGTACG
Source organism: Planctomycetaceae bacterium (assembly GCA_020426125.1). Taxonomy (GTDB): domain Bacteria; phylum Planctomycetota; class Planctomycetia; order Planctomycetales; family Planctomycetaceae; genus HKST-UBA70. Next base: position 2,902 of record JAGQQQ010000071.1, on the reverse strand, counting down.
TCACTGACTTGGCAGACCTTCACCGGGGACTTCAACGGAGACGGCTTTCTCGATGGGATTGGATTCAACTCCAGCAACAAAGTGTTCCTCGCCCTCAACGACGGGATGGGAGGGCTGACGACCGTCTCCGCAGGCGGCTTCAGCCCCACGGCGACCTTTCAGAATGTGATGGTCGGAGACTATGACGGGAACGGGACAACGGACCTGCTCGCCCAACTCTCCTCCGGGGAATGGTTCAGCCGCCGGTTCAATGGAGCCACATTCGAAACCGCCTTCTTCGGAAAGTTTACGCCATCTGGTTGGTCCACCTTTCAGACGGGAGACTTCAACGGCGACGGAGTCGACGACATCATCGGCCTCCGCGACAGCATGGACGGAACCAAAGCGAACTTCATTTACGGCATCTCGAACGAGATCCCCATGATTGGCCGCCGATTCGCGGGCTTGTTCGCCGGCGCCTTCGGAGCGAGCGTGGCGTCCGCAGGTTGGACCAATGTTGTCGTCGGGGATTGGAATGCGGATGGCAAAGACGACGTCATTGCCAAACATGGGGGAGGTCAGATCTGGTACGCCACCTCAAACGGCACTCCCATTACCATGCCCGATCTCGGAGCCAGCCGGCTTTCGCTTTCCCCAGGGGCCTTCTTCTCTTCGTCGACATTCACCGGCGAATTTCAGGTGGGCGACTTCGATGGAAATGGACTCGATGACCTCGTTACACACAATCCCAGCTCCGCCCCGGGATTCGCTGGCGTCTTGCGTGTGGGGTTGACAACGTTGACGATTGGAGGGACACCGACCATGACCTCGGAGTCCTGGGGTTTGTGGGGAACCACGATTGATTGGGGTGCTGAGATCGTGGGAGATTTCAACGGCGATGGCTTCGACGATCTCGCCGGTCTGGATGTCGGTCGCCAGTTGGCGTTTGTGTCGATCTCCTCCGGTTCCTCATTCGCACTCTCCGGTTTTGGTCCGATCACCGGTGTGGACGATATCCTCGGCGACAACACGGCCGGCAGTGGCGAGGTCGGCTGAGTTCTCGCAATGAACTGCAATGGTGTCGTGACCCGCCTTGGCTGGATCATCGAGGTCCGTGGGGAAGTCCGCGTCGGTGCGTGACGTCGCCAGAATGCTTCCCAATAAAAGAAAACAGCGAGCCCAAATGGAGCCCGCCGTTCTCTTATGGTTGTGCGCAGAAAATCGACATTTATGACGTTTCGCAGGCGAACGTGAATTCGCCGTTTTGGGTGTCCACGCGAATAGCCGAGCCTTCTGGGAATTCGCCCGTGAGGATGGCGTTCGCCAGTGAGTTCTGGAGCCGGTTCTGGATCACCCGTTTGAGCGGACGCGCCCCGTAGACCGGGTCGTAGCCTTCGTTGGCCAGCAGAGTCTTGGCGTCGTCGGACACTTCCAGGGTGTAGTCGTGCTCCGCGAGTTGCTTCTGCAACCGGCTGATTTGCAGTTCGACGATTTTGCGGATGTCCTGCCGTTTGAGCGGATGGAACACGATCACATCGTCGATCCGATTCAAAAACTCGGGACGGAATTCGCGTTTGAGCGCGTCCATACAGACGCTCCGCATCTGCTCTTCGTTCTCTTCCTCTGCGAGTTCGAGAATGTGCTGGGAACCGATGTTCGAGGTCATGACGACGATCGTATTCGTGAAGTCCACCGTCCGTCCCTGCCCATCGGTCAGGCGGCCATCATCCAGGACTTGGAGCAGCACGTTGAACACATCGCGATGGGCCTTCTCGATTTCATCGAGCAGGATCACGGAATACGGCTGCCGACGGACCGCTTCGGTGAGGCGGCCCCCTTCTTCGTAGCCGACGTACCCGGGAGGAGCGCCGATTAATCGAGCGACGGAGTGCTGCTCCATGAACTCGCTCATGTCGATGCGGACCATGTTCCGTTCATCGTCGAACAGAAACTCCGCGAGGGCCTTGCAGAGTTCCGTCTTCCCGACACCGGTCGGACCGAGGAAGATGAACGAACCAATCGGACGATTCTTGTCTTGCAGGCCGGACCGCGATCGGCGGACCGCATTGGCGACGGCCGACACCGCTTCTTCCTGATTGATCATCCGCTGGTGGATCAGGTTCTCCATTTGCAGGAGTTTCTCGCGTTCCGTTTTCAACATCCGGCTGACGGGGACTCCCGTCCAGGAAGAGACCACCTGAGCGATTTCTTCGGGGCCGACTTCCGTTCGCAAGAGACGCGGTCGCTGCTCGGTTTCGCGAGCGTGCTTTTCCGACTCTTCCTCCTGAGCCTGGACCTGTTTGCGCAGTTGATTGCGGCGTTGATCCATCTCGAACAGTTTCTGGTAGTCCCGCTCATCCGGCATCTGTCCAGCGGCTTGTTTGTCGCGGATGGTGGCTTCGAGTTGGGAGTATTCGAGTTCGATCTGTTCGAGTTGCTCGCGGACCCCTTTCACATCGCCAAGCCCGAGTTTCTCGGATTCCCATTGTTCTTTAAGGCTGGCGAGCTTTTGTTTGAGTTCGGCCATTTCCTGGTCGATCTCTTGGCGCTCGCGGTCGGCGTGTTCTTCCTTTTCCTCCGCCAATTGACGGGAAGCAATCTCCAATCGGGTGATCCGCCGCTGCACTTCATCGATCTCTGTGGGAACGGAGTGCAGTTCCATCGAAACGCGCGAGGCGGCTTCGTCGACAAGGTCGATCGCCTTGTCGGGAAGGAATCGATCGGTGATGTAACGGTCGGACAGTGTCGCTGCTGCATCCAGCGAGGCATCGCGGATCTTGATTCCGTGGTGCTTTTCGTACCGTTCCTTCAGACCTCTTAAAATCGCAATGGTGTCTTCCACACTCGGCTCTCGGACCACCACTGGTTGGAAGCGGCGTTCAAGCGCGGCGTCCTTCTCGATGTATTTGCGGTATTCGTCCAG
>JAGQQQ010000070.1 GCA_020426125.1 Planctomycetaceae bacterium | reverse complement strand
GCCTGGCTCGTCGCTGTGCTGTTGAATCTTCATCCGGATCTCACAGCCGGTCTCTTCGCTGGGGCGTTGACAAGCACGCCCGCACTGGCAGCGGCCGTCGAACGACTGCCACCCGACTCGCAGGTGGCAGTCGGATACGGAGTGGCGTATCCGTTTGGTGTTTTGGGAGTGATCATTTTCGCGGAATTGGCACCGCGACTTTTGATTGGGAAATGGACCTCCTCTCAAGGGGACGCGGAGCAATCGGTTGAACCCGCGAGGATTGCCCGGCAGTTGGTCCGAATTCAAAACCCGCGGGTTGTCCAAAAGCGGCTTCGAGAAGTTCGGGTCCTCAAAAATTCCAATTGTCAGGTCTCCAGGGTGGTGAAAGATGGACGGCTGACGCCCATCCCGGCGGACTTTCAGCTGCAAATCGGGGACGAAGTTCTCATCATCGGCGCCAAAGCCAATCTGGAAGAGGTGGTGGAAGTCCTCGGAGAAGGGATCAGTTTCGATGGTTATGTCCTCGATGTGGAGCGGCAGCGACGACGAGTGATTGTGACCTCAAAAGCAATCACAGGAAAATCGCTCGAAGAACTCCATCTGCTCTCCAAATTCGGCGTGACGATCTCCCGGATTCAGCGGCACGATGTGGAGTTTGTGCCGCGAGCATCCGACCGGATCCAACTTGGGGATGCCGTGACCGCCGTGGGGGAAGTGGAAGGCCTCGAACGGTTCGTGGCATTTGCCGGGCACCGGGAACGAACCTTCGACGAAACAGACTTGATCTCGCTTTCTGTGGGATTGATTCTCGGAATCCTGTTGGGAAGCGTGGAGTTTCAGTTCGATGGCAACTCACTGTCGCTGGGCATGGCCGGTGGACCGCTGCTGGTCGGTCTCTTATTTGGCCATCTCGGTAACTTTGGCTTCTTGGTAGGACACATGCCCCGGGCGGCAAGATTGCTGCTTTCCGAAGTGGGCCTGTCTCTGTTTTTGATGCAAGCTGGTTCGCAGGCCGGGAAATCGTTTCTGTCCACCATCAGTGACCACGGGCTTCTGCTCTGCGTCGGTGCCATGATGATTGTCGTGGTGCCACTCATCGTCGGCATCGTTGCGGGACGCTACCTGTTTCGAATGGACATCCTGGAACTCTGCGGCGGGGTGTGCGGCGCGATGACCTCGACCCCCGGTCTCGGAGCCATTTCCGCAAAAGTTGATTCGGGAGTTCCCACAGCCAGCTACTCAGCGGTCTATCCCCTTGCCCTGATGATTGTCACCATCTTAACTCCGATTCTGTTATCGCTTTTGCAGTGACACAGACGTCCGGTCAGATCCCCGTTCCCAATCCTCAAGGACATTCGAGCAACTCTCCGACGACGTTTGCCATCCCCCGAATTTCGCGGATTTCAGCTCCAGTCTCGAACGAACCTCAGGAGGGGGGTGATCTGGGCCTGAGCGGTGATCTGGAAGCGGAGTTCTTCCTGCCCAGAACGGTGCGGGAGGATTTCCCGGTCCTTTCCCAGGTCGGCGATTTGTCCCAGTGCGACGGCACCTGGCGCGCTATAAAGAGAGAGATACAAAGCATCGCGGCGCTTCGTTTGGAGATCCGCAATGGTTGTCCCTTCACTGTCCTTCCAACTGATCCGTGTCTTGTTCGACCAATCGGTTTCCAGTTCGGAAAATGTCTCCTCTAAACCCTCGATGAGCTTCTCAGCGACCGCCGCATTCCAGGCAACACGTTTATTGGACGGGAACCCTTTCCGCATCGTGTGCCACTTCGCTTTGAGGACTTTCCAGGGCATCAACGCATCGCCGGTGTCCGCTTTCTTTTCCGTCTGCCGCAAATACGCGGCGACGGCGTCGTCCAGGAACGTCCGAAACTCGGGCGTGTCGATCTCCTCCTTCCAATGGACATCCAGCACGACTTCTTGAAACGGTCCTTTCTTCTCATTCACTCGCACTCGTTCGGCGCGATTGTAGATTTGAAGTTCATCAAGATCATTCACGGACTTCAGCGCGATCCGCTTTTGCAAGTCGCTCTCCGAGAAGGTTCCCTTTGGCACTCGAAAATAGAACCGGAGTAGCCATTCGTCCCCCGTCAACGCGTGGAGAAACCATCCCGCCCCGGTCTTCTTCTTCGCAGTGATCTCAACGCTGGCCTGATCGTTCCAATTC
>JAGQQQ010000069.1 GCA_020426125.1 Planctomycetaceae bacterium | reverse complement strand
GCGAGTTCCGCCCTTGCCGAAAACTGGCCACGGTTTCGTGGCGAGAACGGTGTCGGGCACAGCGATCTTCAGGGCGTCCCCACAAACTGGACCAAGGACGACTATGAATGGGTTCTCGAACTTCCCGGAAAAGGTCACTCTTGCCCCGTCGTTTGGGGCAAACAACTGTTCGTGACCTGCGGAAAGGAAGATGGCACTCGCACCACTCTGTGCCTGGATGCCATCACCGGGAAGACGATCTGGCAGGATTCGATTCAGCTTGAAGCCAGCCATCTCCACAAGAAGAACAGCTACGCTTCCGGGACACCCTGTGTCGACGGCGAACGGGTCTACGTCACCTTCGGAGATGACCAGCACTATACGATTCTCGCATATTCATTGTCCGGGGAAAGGCTCTGGTCAAAAGACCTCGGAGCCTTTACCAGCCAACATGGCTTCGGAATTTCTCCGATCGTCCACAACGGCAAAGTGATTCTGCCAGACGACCAGATGGGCCCGAGCAAGGTGGAAGCCCTGGATGTGAAAACGGGCAATTCTGTCTGGAGCCATGAACGAAAGTTCCGCCGAACGTCTTACGCAACTCCGCTCATCGCCCAGGTCGACGGAAAAGATCAGATTGTGTGTCTCAGTGGGGCGGTCGGCTTAGCCGGCCTGGATCCCGAAACAGGCAACGAAATCTGGTCCTCCGGAGAGATGCCGATGCGAACCGTCGGGTCACCCGTGATGGTGGCCGGGAAACTCGTCGCCACATGTGGATCGGGCGGACGTGGAAAATATCTGGTGGCCGTTGAACCTGCTGCCACATCGGAACTCGGTGAGCACCAGGAGCGGACTCAGAATCTTCCCTATGTGCCAACACCGATCGCCAACGGCAACTATCTCTATCTTTGGTGCGACGATGGGATTGTTTGCTGCGTGGACATGACCCAACCGGACCTGACGAAGAACGTCTGGCGAGAACGGGTTGGCGGCAACTACAGCGGTTCGCCCGTCCTGATCAACGGCAAGATCTATTGCATCTCCGAAGAAGGGGAGATCGCTGTGATCGATGCGAGCCCGACATTTAAGGACTACGGCAAGAGCCCGCTTGGCGACCAGTCCTACGCGACGCCCGCCGTGGCCAACGGCCGCGTCTACTTCCGCGGCTTCAATACGCTCGCCTGCCTCAAAGCTCACGGCTCTGCTCTCAGCGAGTAATTCCCAACCGGCATCCTTCGATCCGATCCCGAATTCCGTGTTTGTCGGTTCGGGTTCGTGCTTGCGCGCTCCTGTGATCTGCTTGTGGGGAGCGGCCTCCATCGTCTCTCGTGGAACACCTGATGTAACGATCGGCGAAGCGGACAATCCAACTGGGGGCATCGTTCCGGTCCGATGAGATCCATCGATGGATCATCGCGCCTCCACTCTTTTCCGCAAAAGTTGCCAAATAATTGCAATGCCCCTCCCTGTCCCTGCGTCATACTCCAGAACAGGCAGAGTCCACATTTGCCTGCCCAGACTGTACATTCTACGTAACCCGAACAATCCCACCTCTTCCTGATTGCCCGCGTTGGGAAGGGGAGGCGATGAATTTTCGTCGCGATCGGGGCTGTCGTCCATTCGCCGGGCTGTGACATTGAAACCAGAGAACGAGGCGCGGAATGCGACGATCGTTTTTCCCCGTGATGCTGTTGCTGATTTTGACTGGAGCAACAACTGCTCCTCGACTTGAGGCCCAACAACCGCCCCCCCCGCCGATCGCGGAGACGATTGGGGATGGCGGCGAGACTGCCTCTGTCGGGGGAACGACGGTTTCGACGAAATCAAACTCGGCAGACACTCCGGATCAAATTGAAGCGGAGTCGACTCCACTAGTAGAGATCTCGCCCACCGGTGAACGGATCATCTATGTTCCCTTTAAGGATCTCTCCGGGACACTCAACGATCCCCAGGCCGAAGTTGTGCTGCCCTATAAGGAGTACCGCAAACTGCTGGATCTCTGGCGGGAACAGCAACGGGAAAACCGGGCGGTTGAGGCCTTGATTACAAGTGCTTCGTACACGGCCACCGTGGAAGGGGACATGGCACGCGTGACCGTCCAACTGGCGGTCAAAGTCGTCGGGGAATCCTGGTCGGAACTCCCGATCACACTCGGGGGAGCGGTCGGAAAATTGACTGCCAATGAAAACGTGCTCCTGAAAGGGACCGGGAACAACCAGTATTCCCTGCTGTTCATCGAGCCGGGGCAATATGACGTCGAGTTGGAGCTGGCGGTTCGCGTGACGCAATCGCCGGATGGACGGGAGTTCTCCTTCGTGTGTCCCCCCGTCGCGGTGACGTCGTTGGATGTGACCGTGCCCAAGCAGGATCAGGACATCGAAATTGTGCCAAACGTGGTGACGGTCCCCGTTGATGCGATGGACGCGGACGTCACTCAGATCAAAGCCAACGTCGGAGCAACAAATCAGATCACCGTGAAATGGCACCCTCAGGCGAGCCTGCAACCGGAGATGAATTTGCTGGCGAGTGTGAATAACCAAACGCTGGTGACGGTCGAAGACGGTTTGGTCCACACTGACACCTGGCTCGTGTACGACATTCTTCGCGGGGAAATGGAGCAGGTTCGGGCGGTTCTGCCCCAGGGGCACCGGATCCTCGACGTCTCCTCCGATGGCCGCATCCGGAGCTGGAAAACCGCTGAGGATGGAGACAATCAGATTGTGACGATCGATCTACTCAGCCCCGCAAAGGAGAAGCTCACCGTCGAACTGCATACGGAATACAAACTCGACGGCAACGAGTTCTTCGCGGCAGGGCACCAGGATGAGGGGGCGGCCAACGGGATTCACGCTCTCGATGTCGTCCGGGAAAGCGGCCAGATTGCCGTGCGCCATTCGCCAGATCTGACAATGTCTGTCGTCGAGCAACAGGGCGTCGTCCGCATCGAAGCGGCGGAAGTGGTTCAACGACTCCAAGGCAACAACGCCTACACGTTCAAGTTCTATTCGCCGAATCTGACGTTGCGGCTGTCAGCCAAACCGGTCGAGCCGCGTGTGATCGTCAGCCATCAGGCCCAGTTCGTGTTTGAGGAAGACGAACTGAAGTTCACCAACACTCTGAATTACAACGTCGAACGGGCGGGTGTCTTCGAACTGCTCTTGAACGTCCCGGATGGTGTCGTGATTGATACCGTCGACTGTGGTCAGATGCGGGAATACAACGTCGCGGGGGAACCTCGCGTGCTCACCGTCACTCTCAACGAACGGACGCTGGGGCAGATTGGCCTTCGGATCAACGGCCACGTCGACTTGGGAGACGGAACTGAGTCGAACTTGACACTCCCACTCATCGAGCCGCAATCCGTGGAACGGGAAACCGGTTCCATCTTCGTCTATGCGAAGGAGTCGATGGAGGTCATCACCGACACCGACAACCTTCAAGGGGCTCAACCCCTTCCCGCGAATCAACAAAGCCGGGTTGGGGAAGCCGTGCTGACGTCCGCGTGGAGCTTCACGCGTCGACCGGTGACGATCCCGGTGCGAACGGTCCGCAAGCCGACCCGTCTCTCCGCGAATGTCGCCACGACGATTGACGTTCAGCCGGAACTGACCCACGTCTCAACACAACTGGATTACCTGATCGAGTATTCGGGGATCGATACCTTCCGCGTGCAAGTCCCCGAATCGGTCTCAGAATCCGTGCGGATTGAATTGGAACCAGGAGACTCCGCTTCGGCGCCGATTAAACAGAAGACGGCAGGTGACCCTGCGGACGGCTACGTGGTCTGGACAATTCTCACCCAACGGGAAGTCACCGGTCGCCAACGTTTCATTGTCAGCTACGACCTCACGACGGAAGCCGACGAAGAAGCGGACGCATCGGAGGAGCGGAGTATCGACGTGGAAGCAGTGCGACCGCTCGGACTTGTCAATGACGATGGCGACACCACGACGCCCATAACTCGCATCAAAGGGGAAGTTGCCGTCAAAAAGGACCGGACGTTGTCCATCACCGCGAATGCCGATGGGGATGACGTCGAGCGGATCGACATCCGCGAACTGAGCTTGATCCCACCCGATGGAACACTCGCCTACAGGTATTTCCGGGGCGATGCCGCCGAACCGGTGAAGGTCACCATCACCAGCCGAACCTTTGAGATCCAGGATGTCGTTTCCACCGTTGTTTCCCGAGCGCTCGTCGAGATCGTGACGGGGGAAGACGCGGAGGCCACGTACCGTTGCCGATTCCAAATCAAGACGAGCGAACGACAGCGGCTGCTGGTGTATCTGCCCGTCAATCTGGAAGTTCTGGGAGCATTTCTCAACGACCGCGAGATCAAACTCGAGAAAGCGGAGGTCGAGAACTCCGGCGAGATTGGGGAGAACTGGACACCTTTCTGGGTGAACGTCGCTCGCCCCGAGTCTTCGGAAGAGCCGTTTCTGTTGACCTTCCAGTTTCTCTGGACAGTCAACCCCACATTAGGGCAGAGCCAGTTTTCTCGCGGAGAGATGGTCCTCCCCCTCCCGATTCTGGGGGATGGCGAGACCAGCGTGGTGCAGGAATTGAAAGTCGCCATCTGGGTGCCCGAGGAGTATCAGCTGGTTGGCGATCCGCCAAACTTTGAATTGGCCGTTCGCCGGAATGCGTGGTCGCATCTGTTCGGGAGTCCACACTCCTCCGCCACGAACCATCTCGAATCCTGGGTCGCCGAGAATCTCAAAGTCCCCTCCGGATTTGCCCAGTTCCCGACCGAAGGTCGCGTCCCGTATGTCTATACCAACCTCGGCGGAGTCAACGAGATTCAGGTGAACTGGTGGAAGACGGTCCCGATGACCGTGTTTTTCAGTATCGCCGTCGTCGTTGTCGGCCTGATTCTGTTGGGCACGTCTTGGGAGAACAAACTGGGAATCCTGTTGCTGGCGGGATTCGTCGCCGCACTGGTGGGACTCCGGGATTCGCATTTGCTGCATGCCAGCCTGCAGGCTGCGTCGTTCGGAATTCTGGTCACGCTCGCTTTGTGGCTGATGCGAACCCTGTTCGCGATGTTCAAACCGGCGACGGATCAAACCCCACCCGAAGAACCTCGGAAGTACAACCCGAAGCCCGTCGACTATGCGGTCATTCCTCCGCCGGGGGTGTTTGACCATCTGAAACCCAAACCGAAGGAAGGATAGCCGGGCGCTGTCCACTCCCGTCTCCAGTTGTGACGTTTCGTCCTTCCATCAGTCTTCGCCACGCGAGAACGGCGATCATGAATACACTTCTCCATTCCTCGGACTCTCTCAATCGACGGCGCTTTGTCGCCGCGAATTTGAGGTCGTCCCTTCGTCTCATGCTTCTCCTGTTGTTGGGGATCACGTGCGGGTTTGTTCCCGATGTCGCGCTGGCCCAACCGGGCGAGGATCTGGAAAAACTCCGGGCACTGTATGTGCCCATTGACTCCCTTGATGCCGCGCTGCGCGCGGACAAATTCGGAGCCGTTCTGTCCCAAGAAGACTTTCAACAACTCATCGAAGACTCTGGTTGGCAGTCCCCAACGAACACCAAATCTCCGACAACTGCCATTCTTTCTTCAGCCACGTATGAAGCATCGCTGGGGGAGGAACGGCTTCACACCAACGTCACGGTTCAGCTCCGAACCTTTGGCAAAACCGGAGATGAAGTCGATTTGCAGATGGCCGGTTGGAACGTCGAATTGGCCAAGCTCGACGGAGAACCAGCCATCGTGACGCGCGTGGGAGAAGGACTGAACACGCTGCGACTGTTCGTGTTGGAGCCGGGGAGGCATGTGTTGTCGTTGACCTTGTCGAGTCCGCTGAGAGCGGTGGGGAGTGACAAGTTGGCGAGTGTGACAACCGTCGGGGCGGCGTCGGAAACGATGACAATTGAGATGCCTCCGGGAAAGTTCCTCAAACTCGGATCGATCGAGCTGGAACGCCCGACCGACGCGGATGAACCGGCGACCTACACGGTTCCGCTGGGGGGAACGGTCGGACAACAAATCGAGATGATGGTCACCGATCGCCAACAGGCGTCTCGCTCCGGCGTGCTCACCTTCGCCAACACGGCTTACGGGCTTCGCGTCCATCCCAGCGAAGTGAGTTGGCTGGCGAGAACGGACCTGCAAGTCTTCGGGGAATCGATCAGCAAACTGGTCTGTTCCGTTCCAAATTCGCTGGAGATCTCCGGAGTGGAAGCGTCCGGCCTGGAATCCTGGGAATTGGTCGACGCCGTCGATGGATCTCCACGCACCGAGATCATGTTGCAGTTTCGGCAACCGTTCGATGGAACTCGTCAGATCACGTTTCGCGGCATTCTGTCGCAGTCTCCGGAAGAGCCTTGGAAGGTTCCAAATCTCGCGATCTCGAACGTCACTTCGCACACAGGCGTCGTCGTCGTTCAGCATCCTCCGAACCTGCGGTTGCAGGTGATCGATCAGACGGGTGTGCGGCCGGTGGCCAATTCTCCAGCGGCGCAGGCGCTATTCGGCGAAACGGCCGGGCAACTCTTCTTTGAAGTCTGGGAGGAGAGTTTCGGTCTCGAATTCGTCGCAGTGCTCAAGGAAGTCCAACTTCAAGCGGCGATGACCAACCTCCTGAATTTCGATTCTGGGGGAATTGATCTCTCGACAACGTTGAGTCTCCAGACTCGTCTGGCTCCATTGTTCGATGTCCGGATCCGGATCCCGGCTGAGTATCTGCCGACATCGGTTTTGGTCGAAGGGACCGAGACAACGTGGGAAACCGTTCCCGCCGTCGCGGGAATCAATGAGATTCGGGTTTCGCTCGATCCGCCGTTGTTACCTGGACAAACACGGACTGTCGCCCTCGCGGCGCATGTGGAACCGGAGAGTTGGCCCGTGGAGTCGGACCCGGTTCGCGTGGCGATCCCGGAAGTCCGCCTCCCTCAAGCGGCGATGGTCGAAGCGCTTTACGGCGTCACCGCTCCCGAGGAACTAGAGATCATTCCAGTTGACCTGAGCGGGCTCGATCCCGCGCGGCAGTCCGATATCGAAGCACTCAATAACAAGTTGCGGCAAACGGGCCATCGGATTCGCTTGGGGTTCACCTACCAAGACACCGTCTTCAGCGGCCAACTGGAAATCCGCCGCCGCGAAACATTGCTGACCGTTCGGAACGTCCTCTTCTTCCGCATCGATCGGGAAACGGTCTTCTCGCGACTCGAATCGGGATTGTCCGTCACTGGCGGGGGTGTTCGGGAACTGCAAGTGCGGTCCTCCGAATCCGCGGGAGACCGACTGCGGTTCGATATTCTGCCGACCACGAAGGGGACCGTTCCCACGAGAATCGTGGAACAGACGTCGTCCGACCTCGAAGATGGTCAACGCACCTGGACGCTGAAGTTTGATCGCTATCTGAATGGGGAATACCTGCTCACGACAGAAGTCCGCGAGCCGCGCAGCGAGGCTGAAAGTTATTCCCCTCCTCGGTTCAACATCGTCGGGGTGGATGTCGAGAGCGGATTTGTGGCGATCGAAGCGGCCAATGATGAGTTCGTTCGGATCACCGCCCAAACCGAGTCGGGAGAGCCGTTGACGTCCGTCGACCCTGTCGACTTTCCGCCTTCGGTGTATCGTCCGTCGGAACGGATGGTGGCCGGCTACCGCTACATTCATCCCGGCTGGACGGTCGCCGTCAGCACGACGCAATTTGACCGGAGTGCCGTACCCACTGCGATTGGACACCACGCGAGAATCGTCAGTGTGATTGGCAAAGCGGGCGACTTTCAGCACGAGATGTCCGTCGAACTGACGGCCGTCGGCATCCAGAACCTCAAAGTGATTCTTCCCGAGGGAGCCCGACTTTGGTCGACCTTAATCGATGGGACCCCCGTCGAAGCCCGGCAAACGGACAATGGCGTCTTGCTCCCCGTTCAAGGTCTGGAACCGACGGAGCGGCACACGCTGCAACTGGTGTATGCCACGGATCTCCCCGCGAATGGCCTCAACTCCCGGCTGCGGACCACGCCCCCGGCTCTTTCCGCACTCACAGGAGATGGCGTCGAACAACCACTGGAAATCCTGGATCAGGACTGGACGCTGCATTATCCGGATGACACCGTGCTCATTAGCAGCGACGGGGCCTTTCGTCCCGCTGATCAACTCTGGGGGGGCACGTTCTTTGACGATCTGAGGAACCTGCTCCGGATTCCTCAGCCGAAGTCGCTGTTGGAGTCAATCATTGCCCTGGTGATCGCGACGGCGATCATTCTGCTGATCGGGATCGCGATCCGGCAGACGAGTGAAGTCGGCTGCGCCAGTTCGACGCTCATACAAGCAGTCGTAGTAACGGGGATCATCGGCATTTTGGTGTTTCTAATGCTGCCGGCGGTGCAGCAATCCCGGGAAGCCGCGCGGCGTTCATACATTGCCCACACGACAGCACCTGAGGCAATGACGGACGAATACTCCGCCGAGGAGGGGGCTGCCAGCGATTATCCCCTCGCGGATCCGGTCGTCCCCGTCGAAACAGCACCATTTGGATCAACCGATCCCATCGATTTGCCGAACGCCCCCGCAGTTGTTCCGTCCCGACCGGAGCCCCAAAGCCGGGCCATCCGTCAGCAGGTGGAAGAAAAAGCCATGCAGCAAGCAGAACAACTTGCGCGTGAAGTTGAACCGGCCGACAAAGCGGAAACCGAATCGCGGCGAGGTCGGCCAATGCTGGCCGATGACGAGTCGAAACACTGGAAGTCGCTGGACTTTAAGCGGGGGCAACAGAGCCAGTCCGGAAACGGACAATCCCCAGCAGCCGCGCCGAGTGATCCTTTCGCTCCAGCCCCGCCCTATCCAGCAGCTGGGTCGGAATTGGGAGGAGCGGTCCAGCAACTCGACGACACACTCAGCCTCCAGATTCAACAGGATCAAACAATCGACGGGTATTCCGATACCCTGTCGTTTGGGGTCCCCGTCAACCGGGCTTCGGGGTTTATTCGTGCGAGTGGAGTCCCGATGACGGGTGGGCTTCTCTCGATGGCATTCGTCCTGCAAATCCCGG
>JAGQQQ010000068.1 GCA_020426125.1 Planctomycetaceae bacterium | reverse complement strand
ACTGCGGCCGGCAGACTATGCTCATTGACGTTCTGCTCAACCTCTGGAGTGTCCCACTTGAAAAACGATACGACTTCTTTAGCCTCCCCTGCACAAAGAAGCTTCATGTTCCCTCTGATCAGTTAATCATCTTCTCCACGAACCTTGAACCGAACGATCTTGTCGACGGCGCCTTTCTCCGCCGGATTCCCTATAAGATTTGCGTCCCGGATCCCTGTCGCGAGCACTTCGAGAAATTATTCGACATCATGGCCCCGAAGCTGGGCCTGATCATGGACAACGACGCGCTCAAGTATCTCATCGAAGAACACTACATACCCCGCAAGATCCCCTACCGAAACTGCCAGCCCCGTGACCTGTTATTGCAAGTCAAGAATTACTGCATCTACAAAAAGCTTCCGAAGCGGGTGACCAAAGAGTCCTTCGACTTCGCTGTCGACAATTACTTCTCGATGATGCAATAACGCGTTCCGAGAAGCGGTCTTCCGGAATCAAGCTCCGACAGGACATTCGGAACCCAGCAATCATCGCTCCGTCTAAAGACGCATGGACTCAATGCCGTCGAGACGATTCCCTGTGAACTCCGTTGCGAGAAGCACTCCCAGAACGCGCTCGGTCACCGGGAGACGAACGGAATGGGAAGTCCTGGTAGGCGGTTGCTCGCCTCACCGTCATTCTTCGTCAGCTGCTGTTTTCGGGCGGGGGCGGTGATAGTCCAGGTAGCCTTGGAGCATGATCTGGGCGGCGACCATGTCGATTCGTTTCTTTCGCTGCTTGCTGGTCAGTTCCGCGCCCAGCAGAAACTCTTCCGCGACAGCGGACGTGTACCGTTCGTCCCACCAGGTCACGGGGAGATTCGTGATCTCGCCGAGCCATTTCCCGTAGGTTCGGGCTTCATGGGCTTTTTGTCCTTCCTCCCCCCCGACGTGCATCGGCAGTCCGACAACAAGTCCCACGGGCCGATAGTCTTCCACCACGCTCAAATAGTATTTGCGGTCGGCCCCCTGATCACGGCGGGTGTAGATCTCAACGGGGCTTGCAATTGTTTGCTCTCCTGTGGAGATGGCAATTCCAACCCGTTTGGTGCCGTAGTCGATGCCGAGGAGTCGACCGCGTCGGGGAAATTCAGTCTGCAAAGGTTCAGAGGTACTCATTAAGCCCCCGTCGCTGGAGTTCGGCGATCAATTCTCGCATGGCGTTTTCATCATCTCGGTTCGCGACAAGCACCGCGTTTCCTGCTTGAACAACGATGCAATTGTCCATTCCATACGTCGCGACCACGGTGCCGGGATCGCTGTGCAAGATGGCCCCATGCGTCTTGAGGGCGAGGATGTTGCCGTATTCCACATTCTCTTCCGCGTTGGTGCCGTGGAGCCGGGCGAATGCTTCCCAGCCCCCGATGTCGTCCCAGGAGAATGGGGCCTCGATCACCGCGATATCGGACTCCCGTTCGAGAACGGCATAATCGATGGAAATCGCCTTCATCTTGGGGAAGCCATTGCGAAGCGCCGATCGGTAGCCTTCCTGCGTGATCAAGGTTTCTCGAATCTTCTCCATCGGCTCCAGCAAGTCCGGTTCATGCTTTTCGATCGCGGCGAGAATACGATCCGCCCGCCAGCAAAAGATCCCACAGTTCCAATAAAACTTCCCGGAGTCAACGTAGGCCTGAGCGGTCTCTGAATCCGGCTTTTCTCGAAAGGCCGCGACCTCGTAGGCATCCGCGGACAGGGGGGTTCCCCGTTCGATGTAGCCAAATCCGGTCGCGGGAAAAGTTGGGCGAATTCCGAACAAGACGAGCCGTTCGGGATCATTTTGCACGAGTTGATGGGCTTCGGCGGCCCCTTTTTGGAACTGCTCAGTCGTCGAGATGAGATGGTCCGCCGACAACACCAGCATCACGGCTTCCGGGTCCACCGCGAGCAGATGCATCGCCGCCAACGCGAGGCAGGGAGCCGTGTTTCGGGGGCAGGGTTCCAGCAGCAGTCGGCCTTCGAACAGTTGCGGGAGATGCTGTCGGGTGAGCGTGCCCAGAGATTCGTTCGTGACAACCCAAAGGCGGTCGTCCGGCACGATCGACTCGCATCGATCGGCGGCGTGTTGGATCAATGAGCGTTTCTCGTCGAGACTGAGAAACTGTTTGGGCTGGGACTTGCGGCTGAGCGGCCAGAACCGAGTACCGGACCCACCAGCCATGATCACGGCATGCAACATGGCCTTCTTCGCCAGTTGAGGAAATTGGCTACTGCCAAACTATGAACTTCGGCTGATACCAAAAGGCAAAACCACGGCGGACCGGTTCGGTCCGCCGTGGTTGGCACTCTAACGATTGCTGGCGAGGTGTCCATCCCCGGGAAAGGGAGTTCTCAGCGAAGCGAGTTGGTGGTAGGCTATTTGTGGTAGCCGAGCGAGACCATCACGTCATAGAGTTCTTCGAAGGTGATGAATCGACGGCGATGGCGCATCTTGTATTGGTCAACCGCGTCCGCCAACTCGTTGACTTCTGGCCGGCCCGCTTCGCGAGAATCGGCAAACTGGCGCCGCTCAGGCATTCCGGACGGAGAAGTCCCCGTGCTGCGGCGGTCAATGAATTGTGGTTTCTCGGGGCTGGAGACCTGCATCGGTCAAACTCCTAATTGAAGGGTCAGCGGCATAACCCAAACGGGATCGATTTTCCCCGAAGACTGACGGCAGGCAGCCCGAGTACGAGCGTCCGGTAGCCCGCGACTCGGGGCAACGTATCATTTCAGGGTCATCTCAACACTAGGATGGGATTCGTCTCCCCACGGCGGAATTCCGTCGTTTGCGCGGGAACACGGTTAGAGGGGAAATCCTTGTATTTGTTATGCCATCTGTAACAGTTGAAGCAGCGAAACGGGGGAGGGATGATGTTGCGAAGCTCCCCGGTTCCTGAGCATTCTTGCCCCCCAGATCGTGATAATGGACCGGCGAGCACGCCTCAATTCCCATTCCGGCTGCGAACACACGGCAGCATGGCTCCTGAAATTCAACATCGGTTGGAAGCACCTGTGAAAACGACAGTCCTCGGCAGTGGTGGAATGGGAACGGCTTGTGCAGTCCTGCTGGCTGAACATCCTGGTCAGGAGGTATCGATCTGGGCACGTCGACCGGAATTGGCGGAGGAAATGACGGTATCGCGTCGGAACTCGGCCCACCTGCCGCAAATCACGCTGTCCGCATCCATTTCGGCCACAGCCGACATCGCAGTCGCTGTGCGCGACGCGGAATTCCTGGTCATGGCCATTCCCTCCCGACATTTGCGGGCAACGCTGGAGACGCTGAAACCGGCTCTCCGAACAAACATTCCCATCATCAGTGTTGTCAAGGGAATCGAAATCGACACACTGCAGCGCCCCAGCGAAGTGATCCAAAATGTCCTGGGACCACGAACGGTTCTCTCTCTCACCGGCCCGAGCCACGCGGAGGAGATTGCCAACCGCCTCCCCGCCAGTGTGGTGGCAGCGTGTGAGGATTTGGCCGTGGGCAAGCGAGTGCAAGAACTCTTTTCGACCGACCGTTTTCGGATCTACACCAACACCGACCTTGTCGGGGCGGAACTCGCCGGGGCATTAAAGAACGTGATCGGCATCGCCGCCGGGATCAGCGACGGTCTCGGCTACGGGGACAACGCGAAGTCCGCCTTAATGACGCGAGGAATTGTCGAGATGGGCCGCTTCGGTGCGAGGTTGGGCGCCGCCCCCGAAACTTTCTCGGGACTCGCCGGAATTGGGGACCTGATCACGACCTGCATGAGTCCCCACGGCCGCAATCGGCAAGTCGGGTTTCGGCTGGGACAGGGGGAATCACTCGATCAGATTCTCAATTCCATGAACTCCGTCGCCGAGGGAGTCACGACAGCGAAGGCCGTGTATCATCTTTCCCAGCGAGTGGGAATCGACATGCCCATCACAACGGAAGTCTACCGGGTGCTGTTCGAAGGCAAGTCCCCGGAAGAGGCGACCAATTCTTTAATGAATCGGCCTTATCGGGGAGAGTGACCGAGGCCAGACGAAAAACGTCGTTTGTGGAAAGCAGAATCTTGAATCACGATATCTACCAGAATCCGCTGAATACCCGTTACGCATCCACGGAGATGAGCCGTCTCTGGTCGGCTCAGACGAAACACTCTCTGTGGCGGAAACTCTGGGTGGCTCTCGCGGAGTCCCAGCAGGAACTTGGCCTGAGTATCACGGACGCCCAACTCGACGAGTTGCGATCTCACACCGATGACATCGACTTTGACGCCGCCGCCGAGTATGAACGGCAGGTTCGCCACGATGTCATGGCCCACGTTCATACCTACCGTGATCAATGCCCATCGGCCGGGGGGATCATCCATTTGGGGGCCACCTCCTGTTACGTCACCGACAATTCGGAGCTGATCCAGATTCGGGACAGCCTCCAGGTGATTCGCACCCGGTTAGCGCAAGTCATCGACCGACTGGCCACATTTGCGGAGAAGTATCGCGACCTCCCCTGCCTCGGTTATACGCACTTACAACCCGCGCAGCCGACAACCGTGGGCAAGCGAGCGACGCTCTGGTGTCATGAGTTGGTCCTCGATCTGGAAGAGGTCGAACATCGGTTGGAAGCCTTGAAGTTCCGCGGAGCAAAGGGGACAACGGGGACGCAGGCCACCTTCCTCACGCTCTTTGAGGGAGACCACAACAAGGTCCGCCAACTCGACCGACGGGTCGCCGAAAAGATGGGTTTCGCCGCGACGTACCTAGTTACAGGGCAAACGTACTCTCGCAAGGTCGACGCCCAAGTCCTGGCCACTCTGAGTGGAATCGGCCAGTCCGCCCACAAGGCCGGGAGCGATTTGCGTCTCTTGCAAGGCTGGAAAGAGATCGAGGAACCGAAGGAAGACAAGCAAATCGGCTCCTCCGCGATGGCCTACAAACGAAACCCCATGCGAGCGGAGCGAATGTGTGCCCTCGCGAGGTTTGCCATCAGTCTCGCGGACAACGGCGACCAGACGGCGGCCGTCCAGTGGATGGAGCGAACGCTGGACGACAGCGCGAACCGTCGGCTTTCGTTGCCGCAGTCCTTCCTCGCCATCGATGCAGCCCTCATTCTCTACCGGAACATCGCAGAAGGTCTGGTTGTCTATCCCAAGGTCATTGAAAAGCGTCTGGCAGAGGAACTTCCGTTTATGGCCACCGAGGAGATTCTGATGGCCGGCGTCCAAGCGGGAGGAGACCGCCAACTTCTCCACGAAAAGATTCGAGTGCAGAGCATCGTAGCCGGGGAAGAGGTCAAGTTGCACGGACGTCCAAATGATCTCATAGAACGTTTGAAAAGTGACCCGGCATTTGCGAGCGCCGACTTGACATCTGCTCTCGATGCCCGCCGTTATGTCGGCCGCAGTCCGGAGCAGGTGGACGAATTCGTCGAGGAAATCGTCAATCCAATCCGGGAACGATATCGCGATGACTTGGACAGTCCGAGCGAAGAATTGAAGGTGTGACGGCGATCGCAACACGGCGAGGTTCCCAGCCAAACACCGCAGCTTGACCGGTTTTCCCGTACGCCTCTATACTCCGGTCACGTGGCGTTCCACACCTTCGTATCACCTAAGAGATGGTGTCGAGCGTTGATAGTTGGCCACGTTACGACCGAAGTCGGGTTCCGGAAGTTGATCTTGATGCCAAAGATTGGGTGGCGTCGGGAACCTGTGATCGGTTGAGAATACCCGCAGGGACGGCCCCAGCGCCGGCAGGATGGCGAGCGAAGATGACCGAGAACGAAGAACAACAGCATTACCACCACTCTCCGGAAACGACGGAGTTGGAGAAGTTTCTCAGCCGTGGGCTGGAGAAGATTGAGCCATTTACCAGCCAGATCCTCATTGGCTGCCTCGTGTTGACCGTCGCCGCGGTGGGTGGGATCTTATTTTACCGCAACGCCGAAGCCACTCAGCAGGCGAGTTGGCAACGGTACGTCGAGTGCCGGGCGGCGGAAGATTTCGAGGCCCTGGCGAAAGACTATCCAGAAACAACCGTCGGCCACTGGGCACAACTGCAAGCCGGTCGACTCTTCCTCGAAGAAGGACTCAATCAAGCCCTAACAGACCGGAGCACGAGCGATGACCGTCTGGGAGAGGCTCAAAAGGCGTTCCAGACGCTGTTGGATGCAAAACCGATTCCGGAAATTGAGGAAGAGGCGCTCTATGGGCAGGCGACCACCTTGGAAGCACTGTCCGATGGAAAAAACCTGGACAAAGCCGTCGATTATTATCAGCAGTTGCTGGACACCTATCCCGAGTCGCAGCACGCCGCATGGGCGAAAGATCGGCTGGAATCGCTAGCAAAACCGGAGGCGGTGGCGTTTTACAAGTGGTTTCGAACGACGAATCCGAAACCTGCAGATCGCCCAATGCCTCAGGACTTCCCTTCGACGAGCGAGATTCCCAGCCTTCCCGACCTGAATCTGCCAAGTGAAGAATCCGCCGAGAAAACGGAGGAGATGTCTACGACCGTGAGTCCTGATGAACAGGCGCCGGCCTTCCCAGAAAACCCCGAGAAAAAGTCGGATAGCCAACCGACTGGAGATCGCCCTCCCGCTCCGGAAACATCCGAATCGACGACGGATGCTGCGGATGCCAAGGAGGTTCCCGTCGAGGAGAAGGCCGAAACGTCGCCTGAGGAGAAGGCGAATCCCCCTGCCGAAGAGCCGGAGACTTCGGATTCAAAGACCGAATCAACGAAGACGGATGATCCGGCTGATTCGTGACCCATCGAGCAGAGAATTGCCTTGACAGCCTGTCAGATTGGGAGGTCTGCCGACGTTCGGTGATCCCCGACATCGTCGCACAAGAGCAGCGTAAATCCTTTCAAGATAAAACAATAAGAGATATCTGGGACGGTCGCCTCAGCCGAGAGGCGGCCGTTTTTCTTGCGCAAAGTGTTTTGGAAAGACCAGAATTTGATTGACTGGCCGATCTGGGCTGCTTAGTCTGATGGTTCACATCAACCGACACTGACTGGACACTCTGTCCGTTTGTCGAATCACAATCTGGCCGGAGGAAAGACGAATGGTACACACCCATCGTATCGTCGAATGCCGTGAGTTGGCATATATCCTGTTCGGTGATCTGCGTGACCTGCTGGAAGAGGCTCCCAATCGCGAAACCGTCCGCTGGCTCAATGCCGTATTGGACGCCCTCCTGGAGACCATTCCGGAAGAGTTTGAGTTGAAATCCTCTGACGGCTATCTCAGCGATGTCCTGGAAAGCTTTCCCAACTGGCAGGGTGAAGTCGAGCAACTTGAAGAGGACTACTACATCCTCATGCACTCCCTGAAACATCTCCGCTATCGACTTTCGCAGGATATGGACTTTTCCATCGTCGCGGCGGACATTTCTCGGGAACTCCAAATTTGGATGGATTCCTTTCGAAATCACATCCAGAAGGAACAACGTCTTGTGCAGATGGCTGTCTGCCTCGAAGTTGGTGGCGGGGACTAACTACTGACTTTCCGATCGGGCTCTTCGTCTCGACAGCGACGAACCGCGGTTCGAGCCAACTGGTGGTTTCCCATGTTGGATTCGGATGGCATTTTGATGCGCTGACAGATTCTTAAGCGAGAATTGCGGTGTCGCCGAAGCCGCCCCCCTCCCTCCAAATGGAAGTCCGCAAATTCGCGGTGCAGCCTGTCATTTCGAGCGCCGTCGCGTACGATAGTGGGAAATCTGGCACGTTTCCCATTTGACTGATCTATGGCATCTCCCAGGACCAAACCGCTCCTGCTAAATCTCACTCGAAGCGAACTGACCTCCTGGTGCGCAGATCGGGGGCAAGCTGCGTACCGGGCGGATCAGATTCGTCGCTGGATCTTCGGAAAGCGGGTGTCGTCAATCGATGACATGCATGACGTCCCTTCTTCGCTACGACGGGCACTCATGGACGATTTCGACCTATTTTCGAGCGATGTGCAGGCTCATCAGGTTTCCAAAGATGGCACCGAAAAGCTTTTGTTGATCCTCCCGGACGGGTCGGATGTCGAATGTGTTCTCATGCGAGAAGAGGATCGGCGAACCGTCTGCCTGAGCACACAGGTGGGCTGCGCGATGGGTTGCATCTTTTGCGCGAGTGGATTGTTAGGAGTCAAACGGAATCTCACAACCGGCGAAATCCTGGAACAGATTCTGCGACTCGATCGTTTGCTCCCGATTGAGGAGCGAATCACCAACGTCGTGATCATGGGCATGGGCGAACCCTTGGCCAACTTGAACGCCCTGATTCCGGCTCTGCTCACGTTGAATGAAAAGGGGGGCCTGGGGTTGGGCGCGAGGAGGATCACCGTCTCGACCGTCGGCCTGCCGGACAAAATGCGGGAACTCGCGAAAACGGAAATCCCCTTCAATCTTGCCGTCTCGCTGCATGCCCCCAATGATGAATTGCGGTCGCGAATTGTGCCCGTGAATAGAAACATTGGGATCGCGGCCATTCTGGAAGCGGCGGAGGAATATTTCGACAAGACGGGGCGCCGCGTCACTTACGAATACGTTCTGCTGGCGGACGTCAATGATGAAATCGCTCAAGCGAAGGAATTGGTCCGGCTCTTGAAAGGCCGCAACGCGCATGTCAATCTCATTCCGATGAACTCGGTGTCGACGATCGCCTTGGAGGCGCCGGGGGCGCCGTCGACGGGTCGCTTCCTGGAAACCCTGCTCGCAGGGGGGGTGAATGCGACGGTCCGCAAACGAAAGGGAGCCGATATCGACGCGGCCTGCGGCCAACTCCGCTTGCAGCAGCAAGCCCGTCCGGTCAATGTGGAATTGGCCTGAGTTTCTCACCTCTGGCGAGTGGAAAGTTCAGCGATTCTGATGTGGCAACTTCTTGCGGATGGTCGAGACCCTCAACAGCGCTGGAAACAACGGCTGGAACCGGGGCAGTCGTACATCATCGGCAGAGACAGCAACGCCGACTTTCCTGTCCCCTGGGAGCCGCTCCTTTCAAGACGTCATTTCCGGTTGACTGCGGACGACGGCAAGTTTGTGATCCATAAGCTCCCCGAAGCGAAAAACCCAGTCTTCTACGCTGGGGACGTTCAGAGCGAGTTCACCATCGGTCCCGGAGAACGGTTCGTCGTTGGCCAAACCGCGTTTGTAATTCGAGAGTTTCAGGCATTGTCGCCGCGAAATGAAGCGCCCGTCGAAGAGGTGTCCTTCTCGAATCTCGAATTGCAACAGGTCCAGTTTGAAGATGCCGATCGGCGATTGGATGCCCTGTCTCAGTTGCCAAAGGTGATCGGGGAATGGAACGAGTCCGATGAAAAGGCGTCCGCCCTGGCGGGGTTGATCCTCGCCGGCATTCGGCACGCGGAACTGTCGGCGGTGGTGCGGTTGGCGAACGCCGAGGATGTCGAGATTGCTGCCTGGGACCGCCGCACGGAGACGCGAGGTTCGTTCCGCCCCAGCCTGAGTCTCGTTCGGGAAGCAGTCCATGAGCAACGGACGATTCTGCATATCTGGGAACAGGCGGAGGACCAGAATCAGGATTACACGTTGTCGGCGGAATTTGACTGGGCGTTTTGCACGCCGTTTTCCCGGGCCGATGGCAATCCCACGGCCATCTATGTCGCTGGTCGGATGGCGCAACCCTGGCAACAACCGCAGCAACTCCGACAGGCGTTGCGTTCGGATGTGCGATTCGCCCAACTCGTCGTTGAGATTGTCAGTTCCTCCGAGCGCATGAACCGAATGGAAGGGCAAGTCTCGGTGCTGCGGCAGTTCCTGTCCCCGCCGCTGTTATCCGCGTTGGAAGAAACGGGCCGGGAAGGGGAACTGAATGTCGAATTGCTCCAGCCTCGCGTCTGCGACGTCACAGTTCTGTTCTGCGATCTCCGGGGATTCAGCCACTTCGCGGAGGAAGCGATCGATGATCTGGAAGGGTTTCTGGCGAAAGTCAACGCGGCACTGGAAGTGATGACCCGGGCCATTTTGGACCATGGCGGCGTCACCGGAGATTTTCTGGGGGACGCCGTATTGGGGTTTTGGGGGTGGCCATTTTCGAGCGAGGATTCCCCCGTGAAAGCGTGTCGCGCGGCGTTGGCGATTCGGGAAGAGTTTGCCCGTCTCAAAGACGACGCGACGTCTCCGCTCAAGGACTTCCGGGTCGGGATTGGCGTCGCACACGGCCGCGCGGTCGCGGGGAAGATCGGCACCGGTGGACGGATTTCGGTGACGGTCTTTGGCCCCGTGGTCAATCTGGCCA
>JAGQQQ010000067.1 GCA_020426125.1 Planctomycetaceae bacterium | reverse complement strand
CCCAGCATCTCGAAGAAGGTGTGGTGGTACGCCGTGACGCCGACGTTGCCGATGTCGCCCGTCCGAATGCACTTTTGCGATGTCGTCGCGCGCGTGAATTCCAGTGGTCCGACACCGAGAAACTGATTCTTGAACTGATTCATCCCCGCCGGAGTAAATAGCACGGACTTGTCCCCACGTGGGACCAGCACGTCACTCGGCCGTCGGACGCAGCCCTTGGACTCGAAGAATTCCAGATATCGTTCGCGAAGTTCGTCAGTTTTCATGGGCGTTCGAAGGATTGATTTCCAGCAAAAATTTGTGCGTCGTGTGCTTGTGTCGGCCACGAGTCATTACGAAACGGGAGAACTCTCGTTCAATGATGAACGATTCAAGTGCTCGGAAGGATATCGGGAAATTCAAAGATCAGTCAGCTTGCCGGGGATTCTAATGGGAAAGTGCCACTTTCTAAACCGATCTCGCCGCAAGCCGTTTCGCCGTAACGCCATCGGCGTACGCATCCGCGGCGGGCTTGCAGTGAAACAATTGGCAAGAGTGTTGCCGTCCAACGAATATCGTCCGAAATGTCCGTCTTCTCTTTCTCAAGATCGGCGAACGCCTGTCAGAGTTCGCATCATGATGAAAAAACCAGAGAGATCCGGCAATTACCTGCCATTTCCCTTTCGATTCGGACGGCGGAAGTCATCAGTAAACGGCGGCAGATCGTACGTGTCTCCGCCACCAGTCACACGGGGATCGCCCGTTTCCAGCAAGGTTCGCATCAATCTGACACGGAGCTTTTGTCGGATCCCCGCGTAGCTGGGATTGTCGGCCACGTTGTTCATCTGATGAGGGTCATCTCCCAGGTCATACAATTCTTCCGCAGGTCGTCGACCGAAGGCGTAGTTAAAGTGCTCTTGCATCCCTTCGTCATCTTGATGGCCGATCAGCCAGGCCTTCGTTGGACTGGCGTCCATATCGCCGAACGCGAGGAAGGTATCGTTCGCCAACTGATCGAAGCCGGGCCACTCCGCCTTGTCGCGGCCATAACCAGGACCTTCCCCCATCGGCCAGCGCTCTGGTTTGAAGTTGCGGATGTAGAGAAAGTCCCGCGTGCGAATCGCTCGCTGGGGATACGGCAGGTTGCCGGCTCGAACGGCTGCGACGTGCCGTTCTCTCCCCACAAACACGGCATCCCGATGCGGATCGACGATCCCCTGCTCTGTCGACTCCAACACAGGTTTCAGGCTCAGGCCTGTCATCACGGCCGGAGGCGTCTCCCCCGACATCTCCAGAATGGTCGGACATAAGTCGGGCAGACAAACAAAGTCTTCCACCACCCGATCCCCCGGAATGCCTTTCGGCCAGCGGATCGCCAACGGCACCTGCACGCCGAAGTCATACAGATTGCATTTGCCGCCGGGGAATCCGGGGGCTCCATGGTCCCCAGAGACGATGACGACTGTGTTTTCCAATTCCCCGCGGTCTTCCAGTTCCTTCAGCAGAACTCCCAGCCCGGCGTCGAACGCCCGCACCTCTCCAAGGTAGTCGGCGAAGTCTTCCCGCACGACCGGCACGTCGGGAAGAAACGGCGGCAGCTTTCCTTTCAGCGAATCGGGATCAATTCCCCACAGCGTTTTCCCCGAACCAGCGATCCATTTGCGGTGGACATTCGTCGGGCCGAACCAATAGCAGAACGGCTCTCCCTCTTCACGATTCTTCAGGAAGTCCTCAAAGTTGCCGCGAACTTCATCGTACAACTCCTGCTTCGCCGCTTCGTGATCCTTGGCTCTGCTGACGTATTGCGAGAAGCCGTTGAACTTTGTGCCACGTTTGTTGTAGGCGGTCGCTTGGGCTCCATAGGGGGCATTCGCTGGTGAACCGGGACTCCAGACCTTGTACGTATGGCCGATGTGATAGCCATTTTTCTGGAGGATCAAAGGAAACGTCGGGATCGACTCATCCCAGATCGCCCCCTGAAGGATCGCTCCCCGGCCCGTCCGCCAGAAGTATTGTCCAGATAGAAAAGAACTGCGACATGGCGTGCACGACGGAGCATTCACAAAAGCGTTCGGAAACAGCACCCCTTCCTTCGCGACCCGATCAAAATGCGGCGTCGACACGACATCACTGACACCGCCGGGAGACAACTTCGCATAGGCACTCGCATACTGCCCCCAATCATCAGCAAACGCAATCAGAAAATTGGGTTTCTCTTCGGCGAAGCTCACTGATTCAGCAAGAGTGAGCACAACCCCAGCCAGCAGGAAAAGGAGCGTTGAATGACCAACCGCACGAAACAGTGGCGGGAAAAAATTCCATAGAACGCTCTGTCGCAGTGATTGACGATTTTGCATCAAGGGTGTCCAATCCGTTAGAGTGATCTCTCCGAGATTCTGAGTTTACCGACTCTTTTTCCTAGACACCAATGACACCGTATTTTCTGGAGTAGACCCTTGTCGCAGAATTCTTTGCACACGTCGCGTCGTGATTTTCTCAAGACTTCGACCGTTGCCGCCGCAGGCGCGGCGATGCCATATTGGTTTTCGACCAAGCGGTCCCTCGCGGAGGAAGCGGCTCGCAGCCCCAACGAAAGATTGATGATCGGCTGCATCGGCACCGGCTCTCGCTGGGGGCAGGATCCCTATTCCCGAATGAAGGACTTCGGGGATGTGGTCGCTTTGTGTGATGTGGACGCGAACCACCTTGGTCAAGCCAAAGAACGGGTTCAAAAAGATCGCAACGCCAAGGGAGCCGACTACGAGATCAGCACGCATGAAGATTATCGTGATTTGCTCGATCGCGGCGATCTCGACGTCGCCATCATTGTCACCCCTGACCACTGGCATACCAAACCCTGTATCGATGCCCTCCGTGCCGGTCTGGACGTCTACTGCGAAAAGCCGCTGACGCTGACCATTCACGAAGGCAAGCAGATCATCAAGGTGCTCGAAGAGACCAACCGGGTCTTTCAGGTCGGCACTCAGCAACGGACAGAAATGGGGCAGCGATTCCTGAATGCGATCGCCATGATTCGGGACGGCCGCATCGGCGATGTCAAAAAGGTGACCTGCGACATCGGCGGGTCGACCGACAGCGGGCCAATCCCTGTGGTCGATGTTCCGGAAGGCCTGAACTGGGAGATGTGGCTCGGCCAGACTCCACTCGTTGACTATCGCTTCAAAGAAGCTGGTCGCTGGGGGAACACCCGGTGCCATTACGAATTCCGGTGGTGGTACGAGTACTCAGGCGGCAAGATGACCGACTGGGGCGCCCACCATGTCGACATCGCACAATGGGCCATCGAGCAAAACGGTCCGGGACAGGGACCAACCTCGGTGGAACCAATTTTGGTGGAGCACCCGGTGCCGTTTGAAAATGGCATGCCCACGATGGACGACCGTTACAACGCCGCGACCAAGTTCGACGTCAAAGTCATGTTCCCCAACGGTGTCGAGATGCACATCGTGAGTCACTCGTCCGATGGAAATGGGATCCTCTTCGAAGGGACCAAAGGCCGTTTCCACGTCTCCCGCGGCCGGATGAAGGGAGGCCCCGTCGAGGAACTGGAAAGCAATCCCCTGCCTGAAGGCGCGCTCGAAGCCCTGTACGGCGGACCGGTTCCCAAGACCCATCAGGAGAACTTCGTCAACTGCATCAAGACTCGCGAAAAGCCGATCTCCGACGTCTGGACGCACCACAAGACGATGTGCACCTGCCACCTCGCCAACATCGCGATCCGTCTCAATGAAACGCTGGAATGGGATCCCGAGAAGGAAGAAGTCACCAACAGCGCCGCTGGCAAATCCATGCAAGCCCGCGAACAGCGCCAAGGCTACGAAATCGACGTGACGGTTTAGAATTCCTCAGAGTCTCAAGAAACACTCTCAACCGAGACCCGTTTCGCTGCGCACTTCAGTGCGCTTTCTTGTATCGCAATTTTCGATTGAGTGATCCGCTTTTTTGAATTTTGAGATTGCCGTTCGGACTGCTATAACTGCCGAAGTTCCGAAGGAGGCCTGCAGGCTGCCTGGGGAATGGCCGATACCGTAACTGTCTCACGCGATGACGCGCGTGTGAGAATCCACCGGGACACGACTTTGATTGTCGTGTTCCGGTTTTTTTATGCCTTGAGTTTGGCCGGAAGGCGGCGATGCCCGGTTCTCTTCCGTCCCATCTCATCAAGAAAGGATTGGTGAAGTACGTGACTTTGACGTCGACACTTCCGGCACCGACGACGCTTGAGCAAGAGAAAACCGATCACTCGGAATCAAGGTCTCGCATCTTTGTGAGGGGGCAACTGGGATCCCATCTGCCGGGGAAAGGACAGCGGCTGTTTCTCGTCACAGACGCGAAGTCGGGGACACTGAAGGAAAACCTGTCGAGGGTTCTTGAGATCGCCGAATACGATCCCTGGATCTGTTTCACAGGGGACGCAACGCAATCCCCAGAATGGAGCTACACCGCTGGCGATCTCCGGATGGTCGCCGAGTCACACGGTCTTGAGCATGTCTCCGTGGTCCCGAACTTCAACGAGGCAGTGCTGAACACACTTCGGCTCATGTCGCCAGACGATCTCCTGCTGGTCGAGGTGTCCGATGCCAAACAACTCCCCGTCGCTCATGCGGCGATTGCCGCGGCCGAGCGAATCTGTTCTTCAATCCAGCCCAACGACGACTTCTGGTTTTGAAGTCGAGACTCCCGTTTTCTAAGCGAAGCGTTTTCCTCTTCCTCTTCCTCTTCCTCTTCCTCTTGTTTTCATTGACCAAAATTTTCCCCTAACGATAAGGAGCAAAGCATGTCATCCATTCCGATTACCGTTGCCCATGGAGACGGCATTGGCCCCGAGATCATGGACGCCACACTTCAGATCATCCAAGAAGCCGGAGCCAAACTGGACATCGAAACAATCGATATCGGCGAAAAGGTTTACGAGCAGGGACATACCTCAGGGATCGCTCCCGAATCCTGGGATTCCTTGCGACGTACGAAAATTTTTCTGAAAGCGCCCATTACCACTCCACAAGGGGGCGGTTACAAGAGCTTGAATGTGACGATTCGTAAGTCTTTGGGACTTTTTGCGAACGTTCGGCCCTGCGTGTCTTACTCTCCCTACGTCGACACGAAACATCCCACAATGAATCTGGTCGTCATTCGCGAGAATGAGGAGGACACCTACGCTGGGATTGAGCATCAGCAGACTGACGAAGTGGCCCAGTGCTTAAAGTTAATTACGCGCCCCGGATGTGAAAGGATCTGTCGGTACGCTTTTGAATATGCATTGGCCCATGAACGAAAGAAGATCACCTGCTTCACAAAAGATAACATTATGAAACTGACCGACGGTCTGTTTCACAAAGTGTTTGATGAAATCGCGGCCGAGTATCCCCAAATTGAAAGCGAACATTGGATCGTCGATATCGGGGCGGCCAAGATGGCGACGTCTCCCGAAGACTTCGACGTCGTGCTAATGCCCAATCTCTACGGGGACATTCTCTCTGATGTCGCCGCACAGATGACGGGATCCGTTGGCATGGCCGGCTCCGCCAATATCGGTCAGGGGATCGCGATGTTCGAAGCGATTCACGGTTCGGCCCCCCGTCGCGCCGGACAAAATCTCGCGAACCCGTCAGGATTGCTTCACGGCGCCATCATGATGCTCGTCCATATTGGACAACCTGAAGTCGCCCAAGCGGTTCACAACGCCTGGCTCAAGACCATTGAAGATGGCATTCACACCTATGACGTCTACTCGGAGCAGCACTCCCAGCAGAAAGTCGGAACCAAAGAGTTCGCCCAAGCCGTCGTCAAACGACTCGGCCAGAACCCGTCGAATCTTCCTGCGGCATCCTATCGAACCGGAGAAGCCGCCCAATTGAGTGTCGAGATTACGCCGACGGTTCCCGCGAAGAAGGATCTCGTCGGCGTTGATGTCTTTATCCATCGACACGGCATCTCCCCCGATGATCTGGGAGCGCAGTTGCAAGCGGTCAGCGGAGACGGGCTGGCCATAAAGATGGTGACCAACCGGGGAGTCAAAGTCTGGCCGGAAGGATTCCCGGAAACATTCTGCACGGACCACTGGCGCTGCCGATTCAAAGCGACGACTGAGTCACAAACGGTGAAGCACGAACAGATCGTGAGCCTGCTATCCCGGATCGCGGCCAGCGGGCTCGACTTCATTAAAACGGAAAACCTCTGCCACTTTGATGGCAAACCAAGCTATTCTCTTGGACAGGGAGAATAAAAATGCATTAAGAGTCGACAACATCGGTGTTATGGGGACATCGGGTTTCGTCGCGATATCATCCCGGCACTTGTGAAACCCGATGTTTTCAGACCTCCGTTTCGGATGTCCCGCACAGACGTGGATAAACATAATTGGAATCTACGCCGGGTTATCTTCGGGGTCGTCCGTGACGACGCCGGTTGACTGTTTCAAGGCCAATTGATCGAGAAAGAGGACGGTGACCATAGCAACAGCAGCGATGCCGACGGTGGCCCAGAAGCTGCCGTCGATGGGGATCTCATTCAGATCGAGAGGCGCGAACAACTTGTGTTTGAACTCCGTTTCCTCGGGTGTGAGGTCCCGTTGAAAGGGCCAGATTTTGTAAAGTGAACCGGCCATCACTCCGCAGAGCGTGGCCATTGTCGCGGAGCCGTGATGATGGAGCAGCCAACGCAGCAACTTCGCAAAACTGAGCAGCCCCACGACGCAGCCGGTCCCGAAGACTGCCACCGTGGTGATCGCGGAGATACTGAGTTTGAAGTGCAACACTTCTTTAATGATCCCGGTCAGGTCGTGATACTTCCCGAGGATCAACAAGATAAAGGCTCCACTGATCCCAGGCAGGATCATCGCACAGATCCCCAGCACTCCGCACAAGAAGACATACCACATGGCGTCCGGGGGATGGGCCAAAGCGGGACGGCTCACAATCCAGAAGGCGAACAAGGCTCCCACCAGCGTGAGTACCAGTTCCAGCGGCTTCCAATGCGGGACCAGCTTCGCCACCAGATACACCGACGCAGCGATCAAACCAAAGAACGCCGCCAAGGTGTATTGGTGGTAGTCTTCCAAGAGCGTGTGCATGACCGATCCGAGGGCGACGACTCCGCTGAGGATGCCGATCCCCAGAGGAATGACAAACCCGAGATCCAAGTGGTTGACCGCTCCCCGCCAATTCCGCTGGGAGAGCAGGCGGAAGAACTGCCCATCCACCCGGCTGATGGCCGTCACGAGCCGTTCGTAGATTCCCAGAATGAGCGCGACGGTTCCCCCTGAAACCCCAGGGATGATATCGGCGCCCCCCATCAAGAGTCCGCGTCCGAAATTCAGGGGAGCCTCCACAAACAATGGCTCCGTTGCTGATGGAGTCTCCGAGGATTGTTCCTTGGCGGGGGGCGATGGGGCGTCCGTGTTCACTGCCATCCTCAAGTTGACAAAAGTCCAAAGTATAGATGGTGAATACCCTTTTCGACCAATTCCCCGCAAGGGAGATCACTTGCCGAATCACCACCAGCCTTCCCAACTCCCCAATGACGCGGCGGTCCAGTTGAATGATCGGCAGAAATTGTCGTTGAATCGGCGATGACTTGAAGTCATCGGCTGAGCGGAGCGCGTGTCACGAAGTTGGCTCAAAACCATCAAGGACTTCCCCCGCGTCTTGTTGGCGGCCTTCCGGCAGACTATCTTCTGACCATTCCCTGTTCCCCTGACGATGATGCCGGAGAAACGATGCAGACGAGAAACGCTCGCGTCGGTCTGCTGCTGTTTGTGATTTACCTCGCGTTCTACAGCGGTTTTGTTCTGATCAACACTTTTGCCCCCGAGCAGATGGAGGTCCAACCGATTGACGGCGTCAATCTGGCCATTCTCTACGGCTTCGGGTTGATTATCGCCGCCTTCGTGCTGGCGATGCTCTACGGATTCCTCTGCACCACCGACGGGGACAAGCGATCGGGAGGGGATCAATGATTTATGAACCCTCCACCACAGCGGTCGTGATGTTTCTCGTCTTTGTGGGAGGCACGATCGGACTCAGCTTCTGGCTGGGGAGTCGGGCGAAGTCGAGTCAGGGATACTTCGCGGCCCACGGCCAAATCCCCTGGTTCGTCAACGGAATCGCGTTCGCCGGGGATTACCTCTCCGCCGCATCCTTCCTCGGCATCTGCGGGATGGTCGCCTTCTATGGCTACGACGGCTTTCTGTACTCCATCGGCTATCTCGCCGGCTGGATCGTCGCGTTGTTCGTCGTGGCCGAACCGATGAAGCGGCTTGGCAAATTCACCTTCGCCGACGCGCTCAATGCGAAGTTTCAATCGCGAGGAATCCACCTCGCGGCCGGGATCAGCACTCTCGCAGTCAGTGTGTTTTACCTGATCCCACAAATGGTCGGGGCCGGGGCATTGATTCAGCCGCTGCTAGGATTCCCGCACTGGGTCGGGGTCGTGCTGGTGGGGGCGGCCGTGATCATGATTGTGGTCACAGCGGGTATGGTCTCCACGACCTGGGTGCAGTTTCTCAAAGGGTCCCTGCTTGTCGTGTTCAGCTTTGTCTTGACAATGATGATCATCAACCGGGGATTTGAGGAGCAGAGCGGCGGCATTGATGGCCACGACTTCGTGGAGAAGGGGCCCTTCACCCCGACTCAGATTGCCGAACAGGTCACACAACTTCCAGAAGGGCTTGCGGCGGACGCAGCGACTTTCCCAGCGAGCCTGCAAAACTCCTTGGTGCAGTTGAAGGAAAAGAGTCGCGACCACGAGTATTGGTCGATTGACATCGTGAATGAGTCTCAAGCCATCCTTCGAGAAACTCAAACCCTCACCAAGACCGCTGATGGCCAGAAACTTGTCAACGGCGAGCCCCTCGGCACAAAGAAAGGCGAGCCGGAACTGCACCCCATTGGTTACATTAGCGAGCTGGCGGGGGACCAAACCAAGACGGGTTCGCTCGGACCATTGTCCTTCTTTAAGGAACTTAACGACAGCAAGATTATCCTCTGGGGGAACGAGACGGTCTCCCATGACGACGGCAGCA
Source organism: Planctomycetaceae bacterium (assembly GCA_020426125.1). Lineage (GTDB taxonomy): Bacteria > Planctomycetota > Planctomycetia > Planctomycetales > Planctomycetaceae > HKST-UBA70. Next base: position 2,385 of record JAGQQQ010000067.1, on the reverse strand, counting down.
AGACGACCGTTTACTATCAGAAGCCAACGACCGGAAGCAGTGTCCTCCGACCGGGGACTCATCCGACGTTCAAAGGGATCCGGAGTGACAACTTCATCGATAAGTTGAATTTTCTGTCGCTCATGCTGGCACTCTTCTGTGGAACGGCCTCTCTGCCTCATATTCTCATCCGATATTACACGGTGAAGGACGAAGTCAGTGCCCGGAAGAGTACGATCGTGGGGATCGGAGCGATCGGGTTCTTCTATGTCCTCACTCTCTATCTCGGTCTCGGAGCGATGGTCAGCGGGGCTCTGGATGTGACCGACACCAATATGGCCGCGCCGCTCCTCGCGAAGAGTATGAACGAAAGCCTGTTCGCGATCATCTCCGCGATTGCCTTTACGACCGTTCTGGGCACGGTGAGCGGGTTGATTCTCGCATCCGCCGGAGCGGTCACGCATGACCTCTTAATTAACTTCTTCAATGTCCAGTTGCAGGACCATGAACAGGTGCGGGTCGCGAAGATTGCGTCCGTGGTCGTCGGGGCGATTGCCATCGTTTTGGGAATTGTGTTTCAGAACATGAATGTCAGCTATCTGGTCGGCTGGGCTTTCAGTGTCGCGGCCTCGGCCAATCTGCCGGCGTTGGTGATGCTGCTATTCTGGAAGGGCACCACCCGACAAGGAATCATCGCGGCGGTCGTTGTTGGAATGACCTCCTCGCTCGGCTGGATCCTGTTGAGTGGAGATACTTACTCGAAGGTCTACGGCCTCGCCGCCGATCAGGCGATGGTGCCGTTTAGCCAACCGGGGATTGTCACAATTCCGCTCGGCTTTTTGACGCTCATTCTCGTCTCGCTCATGACGCAACCGAAGTCCGAAACGGTTTAGCAGCGAAATGGAAGTGTGCTCCTAAACGCCGACTTCAAAACGGAGAGAACGAATCATGCGAACGATTGCACTTTTATCGACGTTGTTTCTGCTGCCGACGATCTGCGCCGGCGAAGAGATTGATCTCGGCTCACGACTGGAACTCTTTGTTGACGGCTCGCTCATCGAAAAAGTTACGGGCGATGTTCAACACAAAGTTCATCAGCCCGAACCGGGGGATGTCGTTCTGACGACAGACAAACCCTGGGAAGGAAATACCTGTGCGTATTACACCATCTTCCAGGATGGGAACCTGTTCCGGATGTATTACCGCGGTTCGCACGCTGATGAGAAAACGAGGAAAGGCTTGCACCCGGAAGTCACCTGCTACGCGGAGAGCCGGGATGGGATCCATTGGACCCGTCCGGAATTGGGCATTGTCGAGTACGAGGGTTCTAAGGCGAACAACATCATTCTCGACGGACTTGGCTCTCATTGCTTTGTGGCCTTTAAGGATGACAACCCGGAATGTCCCCCCGAAGCAAAGTATAAAGGGATCTCCCGTGGACGACCGCACGGCAAGAAAGGACTCTACGTCTTTCAATCGCCGGATGCCGTGCACTGGTCGCTGATAAAAGACGAACCGGTCATTACCGAGGGGGCGTTTGACTCCCAGAACTTGGCGTTCTGGGATCCGGTTACGAAGCAGTACGTGGACTACCATCGTTACTTCGCCAACGGCGTCCGTAGCATCCTCACCTGTACGTCGGACGACTATGTGAACTGGACGAAGCCCGTTCCTCTCACTTACCCCGGTCAGCCGCATCAGCATCTCTATACGAATGCCGTTCGCCCCTATTTTCGGGCGCCGCACATTCGCGTTGGGTTTCCCACACGCTTTCTGCCCAAAACCGAGCAGGTGGAACCGGTGTTCATGAGCAGCCGCGATGGTGTCACGTTCACGCGGTACGCGGATGCCGTGATTCCCCAGTCCGCCCCCGCTGATCGAGATGGTAATCGCAGTAACTACATGGCCAACGGCCTCGTCCAACTCCCCGGAGACGAAAAGACGCTGACCGTCTACGCGACTGAGGCCTACTACGCCGGCCCGGACAGCCGCCTCCGCCGGTTCATCTATCGCGTGGATGGGTTTGTCTCGATGCATGCCGGAGAAGAGGGGGGAGAGTTCGTGACTCCGCCACTGAAGACCGCTGGAGGTCAGTTGATCCTCAATTATGAAACCCGTGAAGGAGGCTCGGTCCAAGTCGAAGTCCAACGGGCCGATGGGACTCCCGTTCCCGATTACACTCTCTCAAAAAGCAACAAGCTGACCGGAGACAAGATCAACGGAGCCGTGAATTGGTCCGGGAAAGAATCGGTGGCAATCCCCTCGGGAGAACCAATCCGGCTGAGGTTCGTGATGAAGAACGCGGATTTGTATTCGTTGCGCTTCCGGCCGGATGACGGAGACTGAGTTCCGTCATTCGGAAGAAATCTTGGGATTCTCAAGGCGAGCGGGGAGCGTCAACTCCCT
>JAGQQQ010000066.1 GCA_020426125.1 Planctomycetaceae bacterium | reverse complement strand
CGAGGTACCACCTCGTTGTCCCGGCACCGGACAAATCTTCCCCATTTTGGCGAAAGACGTGGCGGCTCACGATCACCTCGGGGTACCAGAATCCTGACGGGGACTGTCGAATCTCGCGGAACTCGCTTGAGGTCTCCGACAAGATCGTCCGTGCGCCATCTCCTGATCCTCCGAGACATCCAATTGTTTGGACGGATGAGAACCATCGGTCAGTAACGGCTCGTACTTCTCGACGGCGCGCCGCTCCATCTGGCGGCGACGCAGAAGGTCCCGACCTCGATTGAGGCAGCAGGAAAGAGGATACTGTCGCAACGAGTTCGTCAGGCAAATCCGCCCGGCCTGCTTCAGTAACTGCATAAAGACGTCTTCAGCCGACTGCCGATCCAGTCCGATCGCCACAACGGTGACCGTCAGCAACGAATCTTTGTGGCAGCGGTACAGTGACTCGAACGCCTGAAGATCGCCCTCCGAAATGGCATTGAGCAATTGCTGCTCATTCTCGGTCAACGAACTCTCTCCTGCTGGGGCGATTCCGTTTGTTCCGTGTCGTCGAGAAACTGACGAAGTTCGCCCAAGGATCGGTCTAACTTTCTGGCAAGTTCTTGAGGAATTTCAAGGTTTTCCCAGCGAGCCCCCCTTCGCTGGGAGCACTCGCCTCACCAGCGGCGATCCGTTATGGGCACGCGCCCCGTGATCCAGATCATACTCTGAAAGGAAAACGGACCGAAGGGACCGACGAATGAGCCAGCAGACCCGACCGGAATTTCTTCGCGAGGCGATTCGGCTGTCGCGAGAAAAGATGGAAGCCAACGCCGGGGGACCGTTTGGGGCAGTCCTGGTCCGCGACGGGGAAATCCTCGCTCGGGGATGGAACCAGGTCACCTCGGCAAACAACCCGACGGCACACGCAGAGATCATGGCGATCCGAGAAGCGTGTGGGATTCTGAACTCCTTCACGTTGCCGGTTTGCGAAATCTATAGCAGTTGCGAACCGTGTCCCATGTGCCTCGCGGCGATCTACTGGTCGCGGATCGAACGGATCACCTTCCCTGCGACTCAAGCCGATGCGGCCGAGGCCGGTTTTGATGACCGCCACTTCTACGAGGGATTCAGCAAACCTGTTCACCAACGGCTGATCCCCGTCTCGCAATCGCTCCGCGACGAAGCGACTGCGGTGTTGAAATTGTCGCGACTGAAATCGGACCGAATTGAATACTGACGGCGCCGTCATTTGGCAGTTTTCCCGCATACCTCGGTCGAAAATGTTTCTGTATCGCTCCGTTGAGATCACAACCCGGGCAAGGGAGCTGGATGCCCACGCCCGCGGTTTCGCGCAACCCTTCTGTTCATGACGAATTCAATCGTTATTCGAACTGATAAGGGAACAAGGATGGATCTTTCCGTCATTACGGCGACGCGGCAGCGTCCGGGAAGCCTGCTGCAATGCTTGGGCCACTACCATTCTCAATCGACGGGAGGCTTGAAAACGGAACTGATCGTTGTCTCCGATGGTCCCGACAGGCAGACAGAATTCCTCGCCCGGCAACCGGGAGTGCGCTACCTGGCCACTCCATCACCGGGAGGGAAGGCAGGCAGCCTCGCGAAGGATCTCGGACTTCAACACGCCCGGGGAACCTATGTCTGCTTCTGGGATGATGACAATGTTTATCTTCCGCACGCGCTGGCCACGTTGTATGCGGCGGCTCAAGACGCCGATATCGGGGTCGTGCGTGTGCACCATCGATTGCGGAAGACGCGGGGAATGGTCATTTTGCCACGCCAGTGGTCCGGGAAGTTTGTTCCGGGAGATGTGGATACCATGTGCATCTGCGTCCGCACGGAGTTGGCGAAACAAGAGCCGTGGTTCGAAGAAATTCCCGGTCCCGGGACCGACATTCGTTGGCTGAAAAGGTTGGAAGCATACCAGCCTTTGATACGCTATGTTCCGGTGATCATTGGGACGCACTGTTGAGAATTCCGAAGTCGAACAGGACTCGGAATCCTCGGACCGGGAAAGACGACTTTCGAGAACAACTATGGCAGATTGGCATCGCGTATGTGATCCCTCGGAAATTCCGCTGGGAACGGGAAAGGAGATCACCGTCCAGGATCGGGTTCTGGCGGTCTTTCGCACGGACGACGCCTTTCACGTCCTGGACGGCATTTGCCCCCATGCGGGAGGACCACTGGGGGCGGGGACGTTAACCGGAAGTATTGTGACATGCCCCTGGCATGGCTGGCAGTTCGACGTCACGACGGGGCAGCACTGCCTGAGCCAGCAGATTTGCCAGCCGTCGTTTCCCGTCAAAGTTGAAGCCGACGGACTCTATGTGGAACTGCCGTGAGTGAAACTCCTCCCCCCCCGAAATTGACGCCATGGCAGCGACTGCTCATGTTCCTGGCGACGGGCCTCGGACTCGGCTGGCTGCCGAAAGCTCCCGGAACGTGGGGGAGTCTGCTCGGGCCCGTTCTCGTGTACGGTCTGGGGACCGCAGGGGATCCGGTGCTCTCGACCGTGGCTGGGATTGTCTGCTTTCTGATCGGCGTGCCAATCTGCAATGTGGGGATCGATGTCCTGCGATCCAAGGATCCTAAACAGGTGGTCTATGACGAGATCGCGGCCTTCTGCTGGGTCTATCTGGTCGTGCCGCTCAATCCCTGGACGGCGGTGGCGGGGTTTGCCCTGTTTCGGGCATTTGACATTTTGAAGCCCTGGCCAATTCGTCGCTTTGAACTGCTCCCCAGGGGATGGGGTGTCATGGCGGACGACCTGATCGCCGGGCTGATGGCAAGCGCCGTTCTCAGCGCGTTGTACTGGCTGGTGGGGTAGAGTCTTTCAGATTTTTTTGCGCGCACGGTGAGCGAATGTTTCAGGTCGTATCATGTTTTCAGTGAAGGAATTAGGAATTGAGAATGAGGAGGGACGCGATCGGGAAAACGTGGGCTCTCCACATCCTGACCCCCGGCCCCTGTCCCCTCGCGACCTTAATCCGATCTCCTTTTTGGTTTTGGCCAAGTGGCCGCGCTAGGGTTCACTCCTCGCCACGAGGATTTTCCTGAAAGTACCGAGCGATCGCCTCTCCCAACTGACGGCCGACAAGTTGGTATCCTTCCTGCGTTCCTTGTGGACGGTTCCACGCGGTTTCCAGGGTGCAGGAAAGGACGTGGGCACCGGTGTGCTGGCGGACCCAGTTGCTGCTGACGCGATTGAGTTCTTCCTCGGTCTTGATGTAGTCGGTGAATCGATAGTCGCTGACAAGATCGTCGATTGAGGAGTGGGCCATCGCGATCCATCGGGCATAATTCTGCTGTTGCCGCGAGGAGAGTTGGTCGAGCTTCGGACCGAAGAAAAAGGGCTGCCGATCCCCCGGACCGGGATTGTGCAGATCGATGAAGAGATCGAACTGGTCCTCGCTCGCAAGTGCGAGAATTTGCTTTTGGGCCGCGGTGATTTCCGGATACCGGGAGTCTTCCACCCAGTCCCGATTGTGGTCGCGAGGAATGGCATCCTTTCCGCCGGCACCAACGGCCACATTGTCGACGTCCATGATCGGAACGAAAGTGATCGCCGCCGTCTTCCGAAGTCGAACCGCCGCCGGATCATCACTGATTGCCCAGAGGAGGAATCCTTGGCCCACCCAACTTCCTCCAGACTCCCAAGCATGCTGCCGAGCTTGAATCCAAATTCCATAAGTCTGATCATCGCCATCCGTCGCCCCAAACCGAATCGCCGGAACGGCGCGTCCTTCTCGCGTCGTCGCCAAGGTGAACAGTTCGCTCTCGGAGAGTTGCTGGTGAGCTTCCCGCAATAGTCTCTCAGCGTCGCTGGGAACAAACGGCGGCCCCCAGGCAACCCAAACTGTCTCCGCTTCGGCACTGATCTCGTAAACGGCACTCTTGCCCTCGCGGCGTCCCCGCTGCGTGGGTTGCCAGTGGACGTTGTCCGTGCTGAACGCCGCTTGATCGGGAAGTGCCCAGGACGCGTCAAGAACACGGCTCTCGCGAAATGGGTCCGTTGCCGCGCTCACAGTGAGCATCATGGTCTTCTCCGGGTCAAGGCCTTCGATCCGGGCATACCACCAGCACGGCCAACCCCGACCCGGTTGGACCTTTGGTTGGAGATGGACACTCTGGGCGTTGTCGTCCTTCTCCACGAGAACGACCGAGCCTCCCGGGTAATCCGAGGAGACGGTCATTCCCGCATTCGCGATGGTTGCCACCACAAGGATGCCGAAAAGAGCCAGCGTGCGAATCATCGAAATGTTTGCCTGCGACAGTCCAGAGACAAGAGCCAGAGACCCGGGATCAAAGCCGCAACATAGCAAAACTTTGTTAAGCGGTCGGCCTGAATCGGCGTCATTACTGTCGATAATTCTTTCCGCAGCGGCCTGCTAGGTATTATCCCTCAGCATCGAACGTCGAGCTTTGTTGCTCAACTTGGGCAGACTCGGGCTCGCAACTCGGAGCGGTGGGAACCAGCAGCCAGTCATGGATGGACCGGTTGAACATCCCGGTTGCCTCCGCGAGCACTGTGTTTCGCCATTCCGCCGATTTGGGCACGAACATCTCTTTCAGATGGTCGGCGGTCTTCTTCCGTTCTTCTGAGTCCCGAGGGCAGTGATGCCAAGCCGCGTTCTCCGCACGCAGCGCCTGCAAGACGGAGACGGAGTCATGCGTGCCAAATTCCGCACAGATCGAGGTCACATCCTTCTCGGGAAAGCGGGCATGCATCCATCGTCCAAACGCACCGGGGGCAATGTACAGACGGTCGGGACCGTCGAGGCTGCTGATGCGATTGCCAAAGACCATGCGTGCTTCGCCGCGCTGCGAATCGGTCAGGTCGTGGTCGATAAAGAATTGCAGTTGGCCCGAGTCCCCTAACCCGGTATGCAAATCGAGATGAAGCACTTGCCGGGCCTGTCCCACCCATTGTTCGACGTGCGACTCCACGAACCGATATGTCGATGAGCGACCCGTTCCCCCAAAAAACAGTCCCTGTGGAAACTCGTATTGTCCGCTGGCAATCGCCTCGCGAAGGGATTCCATCCCATATTTCATCGTCGCCGCATAGGCCTGCACCTGAAATGGCATCTCCAGTTTCGGCCACTTAGGAGGATTGAGAAACTTCTCCAGGGTGACATATAGATCGTGAACGCCGGCGAAGTCTTCCAACGTGGGGACAAAATTCCGATTCAGATCGATGTTTTCCTCGTCTGTCCGTCGGACCATGACAAAGCCAAACGGATTCAGCGCGTGCACCACAACAATGCGAATCCCCTCCTGCTCGGCGCGCTCTTGCCCCATCATCGAGAGGAGCCGCAACTGGGCCGCTGAACCAAAGAACCCTTCGACGCCGTGGATCCCACTGGTAACGATCAACACCTTTCGAGCGGACGCAGGACCAATTGAAGCAACGTCCGTGAACAAGTTCGCGGGATCGCTGGGGGTCCGTTGATGGGACTCCACCTCCCAACCACAATGGACCGCCAGATCGATGAACCGGGTCCGGGCCTCGAAGAAGCTTTCGGAAAACGGACTGCGAGAGGAAGACTGTTCGCTGCTCATAAACAAAAGTTCCCCCAACGGGAATTCCACGGAGTTGTTCAACGCGAGAGTTCAATTCGCCCTAGAAACGGATTAAGCTCCGCTGATCCAACTTTCCATTCTTGTAAGGATTTGCCTGTATGCCGTCGCGACTTTGTCAGCGGACAACCTTCATTGTGACAGCGTTCTCCCTCGCTGCCAGCTTATTCTTGAGCACCCCAATCTCCGCTCAGGAGGTCCCTCCACCCCTTTCCGGAATCGAACTCGCCGATGGCGATTCCATTGTCTTTCTCGGGGACAGCATCACACATCAATGCCTGTACACGCAATACGTGGAAGACTTTTTGTACACGCGATTTCCGCATTTGCGGCTCAAAGTCCACAATGCCGGGGTCGGCGGAGCGAAAGCTTGGGACGCCTTGCAACGCTTCGACAAAGATGTCGCCGCCTATCAGCCCAAGTATGTGACCGTCTTGCTGGGAATGAACGATGGCAGCTACCGTCCCTACGATGAACAGGTCTTTCAGACCTATCGCCAGGACATGACCACACTTGTCGGCAAGATCACAGAAACCGGGGCGACTCCCATTCTGATGACGCCGACGATGTTCGACGCCCGAGCCAAGCGGCTCTACAACCAGAACCGTCCCGGGGACCCTGAGACGAACGCGCTCTACAACTCCGTGCTCGCGTTCTATGGCACTTGGTGCCGAGAAGTGGCGGTGGAACAGGGACACGGCTTCGTCGATATGTGGAGCCCGCTCAACAACCTGACTCTTGAGCAGCGGAAAACCGATCCCAGCTTCACGATGATTCGTGACGCCGTTCACCCCGGGCCGGACGGACAACTGGTGATGGCGGTCGCCATCGTCACCGACATGCAGCTCCCCCGGCAGGTCTCCACGCTGCGATTGAGCAAGACCCCCAAGGGACAATGGACCGCTCGCGCCACCGGCGGCGAAGCCGGGGAAGTCACCGAGGACGATGGTGTGCTCTCATTCGAATTCAAATCAAATGCACTCCCCTGGGTCGTGCCCGAGGATGCCGCCCTGGGTGCAAAGCTCACCAAGCTCGGCCATCGGTTGAGCCGGGAGGCGGTCGAAGTCCACGGCTTCGCCCCAGGTCAGTATGAGTTGGAGATCGATGGCACTGTTGTCGGGAAATATTCCGCCGAAGCGCTGGAACGCCACATCGAACTTCAGGAAAACGCCAAGACACCTCAGCATCAACAGGCGATGAAAGTCGCTATGCTCAACAAGGAACGGAACGAAGGTCCCGTGCGCTCTCTCCGCGGCGAGTGGTCCCGATTCCAGCAGTATGCCCGAGTCCGCCGCCAAGTCGAAGAGAATCCCGACAATCAGGGCTTCAAGGATCAGCTCGCGAAGTTGGAGGAAGCCATCATGGGGATGGACGACCGCGTTGCCGAACACAACGCCGCCGCGAAGCAGATCGAAGACCGGATCTTCGAAGCGAATCAACCGCAGACTCGCAAGTACGTCTTGCGACGAGTGAAGTGATCTTTTGCCGATTTGCGGGAACGGATACCCTTCCACTTCGCGAATTCGATAATCGTGATTGATCTGATGGAGGATCGTGGAGATCTTTGCAATTGATTGATCTATCACAAATTTTCGAATGGGTGATCAAGCCAGCCCCGAAGGGGCGACATAATCCCAGCCGTGGACGAGAGTCCACGGTCAGGCCGACGCCGAAACGCCGAGGCCTGAAAGGCCGACAGAATCCATTTGCGACGGAGGTTCCGCCGACCCTCCGGGCCTGTGGTCTGAGGTTGAACGTGAAACCGGAGCCTATCGGCTCCGGCTGACGTTCTACCGGGCGTCCGGCCCTGAATGATCGCCAACTCGAGACTGACCGAAGGCCAATTCGAACTTGTTTCGTATTTCGAGCTTCCATTTCTGATGTCCCACGGACGGAGCATCAACTCGCCGGTTCTGTTGCTCATGACGATCACCGTCTTGCTGGCGGTGATCGGTATTTCCGGGATTGCGCGGGGGGATGAGTTGGCCGGGGGGAGCGCTTATGCTCCCAAACAGCTCACTTGGCTGTTGATCGGCGTTGTTGCCGCCGGGGTTGCATACGCGATCCCTTATCGTTTCTGGGCCTCGGTCAGCTATCCGTTTTACTTCACCACGATTCTCGCCCTGGTGGCTGTCTTTGCTTTTCCGCCGAGAAACGGCTCTCGACGCTGGATCCCCATGGGACCGATTTCGTTGCAGCCATCGGAATTTGCGAAGCTCGCATACATTCTCGCGTTGGCCCACTACCTGATGTTCCGGGACAATCACCGCACCTGGCGGGGGCTGCTGGCTCCGTTTGCCATGACCTGTGTCCCCGTATTGCTGGTTCTCAAGGAGCCAGACCTCGGCACCTCCCTGCTCTTCTTTCCGGTGCTGTTCGCGATGCTCTACGCGGCGGGGGCGCGGCATCGCCATTTCTTGCTGACAGCGATTGCTGGGATCGCCTTCCTCCCGGTTCTCTGGTCAGTGATGAGCGCCGAGCAGAAGTCCCGGGTGACGGCTGTCTTCACGCAAAGCGACACCGGAGAGGCTCCCACGGGGGACGGCTATCATCTCCATCAATCCAAACAAATGTTGGCACTCGGTCGCAATTGGGGGAGTGAATGGTCCGGGCCGGCGGTCGACGACCCCGCCGCATATCGCCTGCCCGCCGCTCGTACGGACTTCGTCTATTGCCTCGTAGGGGAACGCTGGGGAGTTCCCGGAACCCTCGGAATCTTGGGGGGATTCGCGGTCTTCCTGCTGACAGGTTTGCGATCGGCGGCAAGGACGCGGGATCCGTTTGGCCGGCTCGTGGCGACGGGGATCGTGACCATTATCGGGACGCAAGTGGCCATCAACACCGCGATGACGGTCGGCCTCGCTCCGATTACCGGCCTGACCCTTCCCCTGCTCAGCTATGGCGGTTCGAGTCTCGTGGCAACGATGTTCGCGATCGGACTCCTGCTCAACATCGCCAGCGACCCCGGCTTCGATGTGGCGGGGCAACCTTTTCAATTTTCTCGGTGACAGAGAATTCTTTCGATCTGTCACGTCAGTTCTTCGAGAGCCTCGTCGTCTCCGTCCTCGGCTCCCTGCTCAGGAGACTTCCACGCCAGTAGCCGCGCCATCAGCGATCGGACGGTCGTTTCCACCCAGAGTAACTCGCGGTTGTGCGACGAGAGAAATCCCTCCGCGACAGCCCGGTCCATCAACGACAGCAACGGATCGTAATACCCCGAGACGTTCAACAGGGCGACCGGTTTATGGTGGATCCCCAATTGCTTCCACGTCAGGATCTCGAAGAGTTCTTCGAACGTGCCGATTCCGCCGGGGAGCGCGACAAAGGCATCCGCGAGTTGAGCCATTGTCGCCTTTCGGGTGTGCATCGAATCGACGATTCGCATGTCGTCGACACCCGTGTGCGCCAATTCCCGATTGGTCAACGCCTCCGGAATGACCCCTGTTACCTTCCCGGAATGGGCCAGCACCTCGTCGGCGATGACGCCCATCAGCCCAATGTTGCCGCCGCCGTAAACGAGGCGAATCTCGTGCTTTGCCAACTCCCGTCCCAACTCCCGCGCGGCCTCTTCGTGAACGGAGAGGATCCCCGTTTTCGAACCGCAAAAAACGCACAACGCTTGGATCACTCCGTCGCCTCCGCTTGAGACCATCCCGTCATCGCCGGACCAATGGACAGGGGCCAGACCGTAAACCACACAAAACCGAGCAACACCAGACTCAGCACCAACATGCCCCGCCAGGACCAGTCGTTCGATCGGGCACGAAACGGCTCGTCAAACGCCACCCTTGCCAGCCAGCCGATGCGTGCCAAGAGGCTGATCATCCAGACACACAGAGAACCGATCGCCAGCCACGCAAAGAACGTCGACGGCTCAGCCAACCCGGAGATCGAATTGCGGAGATGCGGGAGAAACATCGCCGCCAGCAGTGTCCATCGCCACCAGAACCCCGGCCAGGGAGGAACTCCCGACAAACTTAGTTCGCCCATCAACAGGATCGACGATGGCCACGGCTGTGTTCGTAGCGAGCCGTGCAACAGTTCCGCATTGTCGCGGTCATCTCCCCTCTGGTTTAACAAGTGATAGCAACAGACGACGAGGAGCAAAGCGACCGCTTCGCAGCAGATCGCGGAGACGAACAACGTTCCCGCGGAAGGGAAATTGGACGTGTTGTGCCACGCGATTTTCGGATGAGTGGCTTCCCAGGCCATCAGGCAGGCTGCAAGGAGGAGCCATCCTAGAATCGATGTAGCCGTGAGCACGGTCCGCCGGCTCAGTCGCTGTTCCTGACTCAGTCGCACGGAACTCTGCAAGATGACGAACAGCCCCACGATCCCGAGTAGTGTCGTCTGTTGGGGATTCAACCTGCCCCACTTCGCCAAGGCCGCCACAAGGCCCCCCGTCGCCAACAGCGGCAGGCCGCGCCGCCACAATGCGTGAATCGATGTGGAAACCGTCCAACGCTCTCCCGCCAATCGGACAAACGGGAACCATCCTCCCCAGGACCCCAACCCACACAGCAACAGAATCAGCCCTAAATCACCGACCCATTGCGGTGCCCACCTCTGATAGACAGTCCCCATCATCCCCACCCCCACGAGGAAGGGAACAACGTCAGCCAAAGGTTTTCCAGATGGACGAAACAAAGTCGAACTCGTTCCTTACGCGGCGTCACCGCAACCTGAAAATCGTTGTGATATGGGGTGCGGTGACTCGTCACCGCTTTCCTTTTCGCATCGCTCCGATTCACAAGGATGTCGGCCTAGTGCTTCATTGAAGCTGGGATGATAGGTCGTCATTGAATCAAAACCGCTCCGTTGTCGCTCGCTCTCGCCTGCTCGGGGTATCAATTCAGATCAAACGGACCACTAGTGATCCGAATCCTTCGCTTGAGAGAAAGCTCCGACGAGTCGGAGCACTCCAAAGGGAGGCAAACACATGAAAAAATGGCTGTGTGGCCAATTCCGTTGTTCCCCACTTTCTGACATCAATAATCGAGTCGGTTCCGAGAACGGTCGATTCCGACTCCCGAACACCGCCTCCCGATCCCCGGCGCCAGCCGTCCCCGATTGATCCTCAGCGGATTCTGTGAGACGCTCCCCTGCCATGGCAAGGACACCTCCTGATTTTGAACGCTCCGAAGTGGTCGACGACGCGGTGTGCCGTCGCCTCGCGGAGGTCTACCGGTTGCTGCGGGGACATTTTGGGTACGCGAAGTGTTGGTGGCCGGGATCCCCTTGGCGGGTGGCGATCACGGCCATGCTCGTCCAGCAATGCGACTGGACCGTCGCCGATCAGGCGGCCGGGCGACTCGAACAGGCGGGCTTGTTCACCATTGATGAACTCAGCCAGGCCGAGCCAAGCGACATCGCGCGGACGATTCAACCCGTCTCCTTCTCTCCGACCAAAGCGGAACGGCTCATCGGATTCGCTGCAACGCTCAAAGGCTGGGACTTTCACACCATCGAAACGTTCCTCGCGTCCGCCGACACCAAGGCGTTGCGGCGCTCCCTGCTCACGGTCAAAGGCATCGGCGACGAGACGGCCGACTGCATCCTGCTCTACTCCGGAAACGACCATCCCTGTTTCGTCATCGACGCCTACACCCGACGGTTCTTCTCAAGAGTGAGGCTCTCGTCCGATCACGACGAGCGGTTCTGGAAACGTCCCTCAGCAACGCTTCGCGAGTCTCTTGAACGACACATTCTCGCGAGTCTCGACCTCTACGCCGGGTTTGATTTCGACGAGTCCGTGGAACGGCCCGTCGCCCTGCTTCGCGACTATCACGCCCTCCTGGTCGAGATCGGTCGGCACCACTGCTTGAAGACCCGACCGCGCTGCTGGGAAGAAGGAAAAGTCGGCTGGAAAGACTATCTGTTCTGTCAAACTCACTGCGTCGGGAACGGTTGTAAGGCCTGCCCACTTGAAAATGTCTGCCATCACGCAGATTCGATCGAGTCGCCGAGCCGGTGATTGGGTCGAGCGAATCGGCGCACAAGGTGTCGTTTCGATCGCATTGCCACCGGGACAATCCTGCGGGCTGAAACGATTCGGAAAGAAGCGTAATTGAGGTTTTTTGAGGAATTTACGAAAGGTTTTGTTACACGCGGTGTATGAATCTCGTACATTGATATTGCCATCGTCCATCGATTTCGGATGCTTCCGTCGAATTTCTTTCGGATGTGTCTCGGTGGACTTGTCCGGAAATCGACTGCGAATTCGTCGCATCGCTTGATGAATTCTCGAAGGGATTCCGTTTGGAAACAACCGGACTTCGCGGCTCACGTAACTTCGCGTCAGGGGCGGTTTGCACGCTGCCGTGGCCATTGAACGACCTACTGATTGAAAGGCGGACATTGATGATTCCCCGATTTCCATTCAATCGCCGGCCAAAGAGAAGAGCCGTATTTCTCAAACAGGCACCGGCTCAGGTCAGTGTGGAACTGTTGGAAAACCGCATTCTGCTGGCGGCGGATCTCCTGAATCAGCGTTTGCCGGCATTCGAGGCGAGCACCGACGAGGCCGACTCCATCCTCAAGGGGAGACAAGTTCAGATCGAGGTGGATGCGAACCGGAACAGCCTGACCATGCGAGGGGTTAGCGCATTTGAGTTCTTTGGCGTCGACCTAGAGACCGGCGAAGGTGTGGTGCCAGTCATCTTTCGCGGTCAAAAGCAATCCGACGGCTCAAGGCTGGAAGGGACTCTCGAAATGCCGATCATCGTTGAAGAAAACGATGATGGGTCAGTTTCCGTCTTCCTGAATCGCAAGACGAAAGACGATTTCATTGGGAGTTCTCTCAATCTCGCGAGTGAATTCGAGCAGTTCATAACTAGCGAAATCCGTAAGACTCAAGGAGATGAAAGCTTTTTCTTCTCGCAGTTCGAGTTTGATGCCCGCTTTGAGATTGGGTTGGGCGGTGTGGAAGAATTTCTCTTCCTGGGTACGAAAGAGTTGGGAAAAGCGGGCGCGATCATCAACGGAATCCCCGATCTCGCCTTAGTTGGCGACACGGTGAGTGGAACACTGGTGTTCAACTCGGTGTTGTCTCCACTCATCGGGCAGGATGATGAGATCGAAGTCACAATCGACTTTGGTGACGGGACAACCCAACAGCATCAGGTCAGCCGCGGGATCAGCAGCGTTCTGTCATTGGAAATTGAACACATTTACGACGAACCGGGCGACTATGTCATCACTGTCGACGGCATTATCACACCGTCCGCCGTGGGCGGAGGGTCCAGCCAAAACTTTCTGAGAACAGAAGCCCCGATCACAATTCTCCCCATCACGCTTGTCCCGGTCGAGGGGACCGAAGGCGCTGATACCATTTCTGTGGAAGAACGAAATGGGGACCTGATCGTCAATGTCAATGGTGTGGAACAGAACCACGGTCCCGTTGACAGAGTCGATGGAGTGGCCATCGATGCGAAAGGCGGAGATGACGATGTCAGCGTCAATCTCACCCAGGCGCTGGGAGGATTCATTTTCCAAGCCAATCTCGGCAGCGATGCCGATACTCTGACGGCGACAGGAGATTTGACAGGTCCGACGACGCTGAACATTCTGGGACAACGCGGCGCAGACTTGGTCGACCTTAGCGGTGTCACACTGATCGATCCTGAGCAGGCTGCCAAAATTCTCGTCGACCTCGGCTTCGGGGACGATACGTTCATTGGCGGAGACTTCGACGAGACCATCTTCGATAGCCAAGGGGAAGACACCGTGACCTCGGCCGGTGGCAACGACACGCTGAGAATCGGGGCGGGGGATGTCGGAGCGGCTTTCGAAAAGCAGAACAACCTGATCGATCTGGGGGGCGGAAAGAATTCACTGGTCATCGAAAACGCCCAGGCAGATATCGAGATCTTCGGGGGTGACTTGACGCCTCCCTCTGGCGGGGCGGCCGACGTTGTGCTTCTGATCACCGTTGGCCCTGGGTCGTCAGCACCGATCGGAACCTACGAGTTCAAAGGCCTCGACGTCATCGATGTCCTTCAACAGTCCAATGAACTGTTCGTCAACCTGTTCGGAGAGATCGGACTCGAAGAGGTGACAATCAACGGCAGTCCCGAGAATGACACGGTCAATGTGCAAGGGTTCAAGGGGGCAACCGCCACAACGGGAGTCTCGTTCAATGGATTTGGAGGCAATAACAGTTTCATCGGAAGTCCCGGGAACGACTCCGCGACTGCGGAGAACGGGGACAACAACTTTGAAGGGCGCGACGGCGACGACTCATTCCGAGTCGGGATTGGCAACAATACCATCGATCACGGACTCGGAGACGATTCGATCACGATGGCCGTCGGCGCGAAGGGACTGCCAACCATTCTAAGCTTGGGAGACGGTTTTAACCTCGGTCCGAACGACGATGTCGACACGCTCACCTTCACTTTTCCAACAACATTCACAGTCGATCCGGTCAATCCCGATCAGGCGGCGACATTCGATGACACATTGACGGTTGACCTCAGTTCCTTCGTTGGCCAACAGATCGGTGAAAACACGACGATCGAGAACAACAATGCGTTCATCTCGGCCCTTCAGGATATTGAGAACGTCACAATCGATCCAGAACTGAACGTCGAGATT
>JAGQQQ010000065.1 GCA_020426125.1 Planctomycetaceae bacterium | reverse complement strand
GCTGAGAACCTGCTATTTCCAGGAGAAGAATGTTCCTCTAATGACGATGTTTGCCCGTCGCGGGATTCAGTTTGGTTTGGAGCAGGCCGGGCAAACCGAAGACAGCGAGTTGAAGGACAAACTTCGATCCACCGCGAAGGAGATGTGCTTCAATCTGGGAGCCAACACCTGGCCCGGATGGGAGGACGAGGGAATCACCATAACCGCAGCCGATCTTGCGATGGGACTTGACGCGGCCCGGACGAATCTGCGGCTGGCTGGGGAACTCCAGCGGGATGCGGGTCCGTTGAGTGACGCCCATTGGCTCGTGGGAGCCCATCATCTTGCAGAAGGGAACAGTCAAGCAGCGACGGAACACTTCAAAAAAGCGACAGAGATCGCGGAGCAAGCGGGCCTTTCGGATCGTCAATGGGCGTCGCTGGGATATGTTGCCATTGCAGAACAAATGGACGAGTCCACCCGTGCGAGAGGAGACCAGTCCTTGGCCAATGCCATACAGAAACTCCAGGGGTTGGGCACGGATGACGCGAAGTTCTATGCATCGCAATTGCAGTCCGTCAGCCGCTTTTTCCTCAGCCGTTAGTTTCCGTTCGAAGTCCATACTTGCTCCGCTGGAGGTCGAGTTGCCTTGCAGTGCCGGTTTGGTCACCATGCAATCAAGCCGCATTTATCAGGGAAACGTCGAGGCTCCCCCCCCCTAGCAGAACCAACAAAGGCAACGCAACATGCTCGATGTGGAAACGATTCGCGGCCGATTCCCAGCATTGGGACGTCGGAAAAACGGGCAATCGGTCGCCTATTTCGATGGTCCGGCGGGAAGTCAGGTTCCTGAGAGTGTCGCGGAAGCCGTCGCGTGGTATCTGCTCCACACCAACGCAAATTGTGGAGCCCCGTTTGCAACGAGTCGGGAGACAGACGCCACACTCGCTTCGGCCAGACGAGCGATGTCCGATCTCCTGGGCAATGATGATCCGGACGAAATCGCCTTTGGTCCGAATATGACCACACTCACGTTCTCAGTCAGTCGGACGTTGTCACAGAATTGGCAACCTGGCGACGAAATCATCGTCAGCCGCCTCGACCACGACGCGAACTTTACACCATGGGTTCTCGCGGCGGAGCGTGCGGGAGCAACAGTTCGTTTTATCGACGTGCATTCGGAAGACTGCACTCTTGATCAGGAAAGCTATACGAACGCGCTTTCGGAGAAGACCAGACTCGTGGCGATCGGGTTGGCATCAAATGCCGCGGGGACGATCAACCCCGTCGCGAAAATGGCGGAGCAGGCTCAGTCCGTTGGCGCCCTCGTCTATGTGGATGCGGTCCACGCGGCGCCTCACCAACGAATGGATGTGCGGTCTCTGCGGTGTGATTTCCTTGTCTGTTCGGCGTACAAGTTTTTCGGGCCCCATGTCGGGATCCTGTGGGGGAAACGGGAACTTCTGGAAACGCTGCTGCCCGATAAACTGCGTCCCGCGCCGATGTCCGTTCCAGGAAAATGGATGACCGGCACTCAAAACCACGAGGGAATTGCCGGTGTGGAAGCAGCTGTTGACTATCTTGCTGCTATTGGAGGGAGTCCCGACGAAGCTCCTCGTCGCGAGAGGCTCAACAGAGCATTTGAGGAGATCGGCCGTCATGAGCGTCAACTCTCGGACCACTTTCTACGCGGCCTGCTGGGCCTTCCACAATTTCAGGTCTGGGGGATTACAGACGGGAGTCGGCTGGGAGAACGTGTTCCCACCTTTTCCCTCACTCACTCATCAAAGACTCCGCGAGAACTCTCCGAACAACTCGCGGAACAAGGGCTGTTCACGTGGTCCGGCAATCACTACGCGCTGCCGTTCACCGAGACTCTGGGACTTGAACCAAATGGCACGCTTCGCGTTGGTTGCCTGCACTACAACACGATCGAGGAAGTGGACCGGTTGCTTGAGTCGTTGCGTGCGATTGGCGCCTCCCCAAGACGACATGCTTGAAGACTCCGGTTTCGCAAGCGAGCGAACAGACGTGGCGCAGGAACATTTTTCGGCAAATTGCAATTTCCGGGGCACCATCTGGGGTGGGAACGCGGTGGCTTCCTCCAAAACTCAGCAAGGCGCCAAATCATCACGCTCCATTTCCGGATGTCCAAATATGACTGGAGAAGGTGAGCCGATGAGCGACAACGCTTCAAAAATGGTTGAGCAAACGTTCCCGATTACGCATCTCTTTGAAGTGATTCCCCTTCGCACAACGGGCGGACGGAACTGGGATCGGCCAGCACTTCGGCGAGTGTGGTCGCTTGAAAGGCGCGCTCGACCTCCGCGAGGGCGTTGTCCATCCGGGTGTGGAGGGGGCACAAGTTTTTGCCGTGTGACGCGAGTTTCAGCGGGCATGTTTCGATGCGTTGAATGGGTTCCACAGCGTTGACAACGTCCAGGATGGTCAACTCCTCGGGGGCCTTGGCCAGGCGGATCCCCCCTCCCACGCCCCGTTGGGCATTCACGATGCCATGGTTGCGGAGGCCCTGCAACACCTTCGAAAGGTACGCCGGCGGAACTTGCGTCACGGCGGCGATCTGGGAGGTCGTCTGGCCCTCGGGTGACTTGTCGGCAAGGTGCACAACCGCACGGAGGGCGTACTCAACTGTCTGAGAAAACATCGATTGCGATCTGAAACACAATCCGAGGACGAAAGACCGAGAAAAGGGTTGCCCCTTCGGTGGTGAAAAACTGGGAACCGAAAAGTCCCTCATTTAGGAATATCAGGAATGCGTCTCGATGACCAGTCGCGACACGGTGCCCCTTTCAGGAATTGGGGGAAACGCAAGGGGTTGGAGACAGCGAAGGCCATGTCCAAAGGAGTGCCGTCGACGCCTCCCAGGGCAATATGGAGCCCGGCCCTGTCACTTTTTCGGCACATCGCTGGAGCCGAACTTGAATTCGGGGAACGGGTTGTCGAGAATCCCCGTTCGCGACAAGCAGGTCCGGACACCCCTTGAGTGGATGATCCGATGGCCGGTGGTCCGACAATCCATCCTGTTCCCATTTTCCTTGCGAGGGAAAGTCCCGTCGATGTCCATTGCGCAGGCTGAAAAACTAAAGCGAGATCTGACCGACAAATATGTCGTGGTTCAGGAAGGGGTTCCCGAACTGCGTCGGTTTGTCGGGCTCACGGGGCAGGTGAAGACCGTCAATATGAACTGCCGGGTGCTGGTGCAGTTTGACGGGGCCGTCGACATCAGTTGGTACGATATCGATGCCAGCTATCTCAAGGTAGTCGACGCTCCTCAGCCGAAAGCCAAAGCGGACTCCAAGACCGAGGCTCCCGCGAAGAAGGCCGCTCCCGCCAAAGCGAAGCCAGCGGCAGGAAAGAGCCCGCTGGAGATGGCCCGTGCCCAAGGGGCCGCTGGCGGAGAGAAGAAGTTGTCCCCGCTGGAACTCGCCCGGCAACAGGGGGCCGCGGGTGGTGGGGCAGCAGGTGCTGGGGGAGCGGCGAAAGCTCCCGAAGCGAAAGCCGAAGGAGGCAAGAAACTGTCGCCATTGGAACTCGCTCGCCAGCAAGGCGCCGCGAAGGCCGGTGGCGCGACTGAAGAAACTCCCGCCGCTGAGGGGAAGAAGCTGTCTCCCCTGGAAATGGCCCGTCAACAAGGGGCGGCGAAAAGTGGTGCGGATGAGGCACCCGCCGAAGAACCAGCCGCGGCCGCTCCCGAAGCGGCTCCTGAAGTCCCCGCGGAAAAGTCGGCCGGTCCCGCGACCGCAACGCCCGGCTCAACAGCCGAGATTCTCGCATTGGCTCGGCAGCAAGGAGCCTTCAAAGGCTGATTGCCTCGAGCTTCTCGGGAAGTCACG
Organism: Planctomycetaceae bacterium; assembly: GCA_020426125.1. Lineage (GTDB taxonomy): Bacteria > Planctomycetota > Planctomycetia > Planctomycetales > Planctomycetaceae > HKST-UBA70. Next base: position 2,224 of record JAGQQQ010000065.1, on the reverse strand, counting down.
GGCGTGCGTGGTGAAGAATTGAAGATGGTGTGGAGCAGGGGACATTGGACGAGTCGAAGTTGGATCAATGGCACACCACCGAATTGCGGGTCCGTTACTCGGAAACGGACAAGATGGGCCTATTGCACCATTCCAATTACGTCTCCTTCTTTGAGATCGCCCGCACCGAACTCTTCCGAGCTCAAGGGGGAGATTATCGCGAACTGGAGGAGCGGGGCTACTTCCTGGTCGTCGTTAAGATTGAGTGCAATTACAAGCGTCCCGCCGGTTACGACGATGTGCTGGCGATCCGCTGTCGGATTACCAAGTGGTCGGGCGCCAAGTTGGAGCACGAATACGAAGTCACCCGTGGTCGCGAACTTCTCGCAACGGGCCGAAGCGTCCTCGCCTGCGTGAATTCCGACTTTGAGATCCAGCGAATGTCACCCGATCTCCTGTTCGGCAACGGATCGACGTAAGGTGGTCCCCGGTCTTCACACGGGGTCGTGGGTGACAACTCCGAATCATCACAATTGCTGCATTCTCAAGCACCACCAACTGGCTTGTGGTACGCCAGCTCTACTGCTCTTCCGAGGTTTCAACGCTCGACACGGCTCGTCTCCCTGTCCCGTAACCACAGTCTTGAAAATAGCTTGTGGCGAAACCATACCAACAAGATCGTGTTTGGCACTCGGGTTGCGAATCCCGATTCCTGAGTGACGGGAATGACTCACTGAGGAGCCAAAAGCCATGCGACCGATTTTGTACCTTGCCACCCTGATCAGCACTGCGGCCCTGTCACAGGGGTTTCTACAATCAAAGACTGCCGCCGTCCCCACTGAGACGGATCGCCAACTTTCGGCGGCCGTTCCGAGAACCGATCAGAGGAAAACTGATCGATCTATCTATCGGGAACTTCGCCAGCGTCTTCGCGAAGCCGCCCGCAAAGCCAAACAGGTCGAGAGATACTCCGCGACGTTGGAACAGCAAGTCGTGGTCGATGGCCGGGAATTTGACCCGGAGCGAATCGATATCAAGATCCGTCGCAAGCCGTTTAGCGTCTATCTCCGCTGGCAGGAAGATGGTCAAGAAGTGCTCTACATCGAGGGTGAGAACGACGGAAAGCTCTTAGCCCGTCCGACTCGCGGACTGGCCGCCATGCGAGGAGTTTGGGAATTGCCGCCCGATAGCCCCCACGCAATGAAGGGGCAGCGGTATCCCGTGACCAAGTTGGGTGTGGAGAATCTCGCGCTGATGGCGATCGACTTCCACAATGCCCAAGGAATTGAAAGGGCCATCTATCAATGCCGAAGTGAGGATGGCACACAGCGAAACCGGGAAACAGAGGAATTCACCGTCACCTTCCAACCGGAGCAGGGGAGCGAGTTCTCGAAGTCCATTCTGGCTTTTGACAGGAAGTTGGGTCTCCTCATCGGCGTTGAAAACTTCGGCTGGAACGACGATGGCGAGCCGGGTGATCTGGTCGAACGTTATACCTATCTGAATCTGAATCCCACCTCCGAGATCACGGAGGAAGATTTCAGTCGGGAGAACCCGAACTACTCATTTGCCAGCCGGTAACGTGAGGGGAATTGGTGTCCGTCGCGGTCGTTGACCTGCCGCGACGGATTGGCTCCAATGCGTGTTCGAATCACATTATTCAGATTCCAACCGCGAGCGAGGAGCCGGCAGAGATGGCAAAATTTGGGATGAACCTGTTGCTTTGGACGTCGGGCGTCGACGAGTCCATTTTCCCCGTTCTCGACGATATCAAAGAATGGGGCTACGACGGCGTTGAACTCCCCGTGTTCGATTTCGACTCCGGAGCCTTCGAGAAGATTGGCAAGAAGCTGAGTGACCTCGGCTTAGAACGCACGGCCGTGACCGTCTGCACCGATGATGCCAATCCGATCTCATCCGACCCGGCGATTCGCGAAGCGGGTGTCAACCGTTTGAAGCAGGCCATTGATATGTGTGCTGCCTCGGGAGCGACCCACTTGCTGGGTCCCATTCACTCCGCTCTGGGAACCTTCAGTGGTCAAGGCCGAACCGAGGAAGAATGGAACTGGGGGAAGGAAAGTCTCGCGAAGGCGGCCGACTATGCTCAGCAGAACAATGTCATGCTGGTCTGCGAATACCTGAATCGATTCGAATGCTATTTTCTCAACTGTGCGGAGGACACCGCGAAGTTCTGTCGGGAAGTGAATCATCCGCATTTGAAGATGATGTACGACACATTCCATGC
>JAGQQQ010000064.1 GCA_020426125.1 Planctomycetaceae bacterium | reverse complement strand
CAGTAAATTTCAGGTCACTCCTTACCCCACTTTTCCGCTGTGACAATGCATTCGTTTTGCGTTTTCGGTATCAGGTCGAAGATTCAATTGGGGTGATTGATCGCGTATCGAGAAGCGACTCCGAGTGTGTCAGCTTGCGGTGGCGAATCTCACTCGCCAGTGAGCGATTGCCGTCGAGACGAACCAGACAATCCATCGGCCATCGGCGAGACGCTTTTCTGGTCTTCGACAACAATGATTCTGTTCGGGACGGCGATGTTATGAAACTCCTGAGTGAGGCCTGAAGGCCATTCGATTCTCAGGCGATCAACTGTATCATGACGTCCACATCCGATCAGCAGATGCCGTTGATTTGATGCCTGATAACCGTCTCCCGCGGTGAGTTGAAAGAAGAGGTGACGCCCCTGGATCTCGGCACGAACGATGGTTCCGACGGCGTCGCGGCTGGAATGGGTTCCGATACAGCGAATTTCCAGACCGTTTCCAACAGGGGATGTTTCGTTTTCCAGGATGACGGACGGATCCGCGAGGTGTCCAACCACGAGATCCTCGCGAAGGTCGGCGTTCCAATCCCATTTGGCGACAGACCGACCCAACCATTTGCTCTGGAAGAATTCCCCTAACCGGGGAGTCTCCAACTGGTGGAAGCGACCTCCACGATACCGGAAGAGTTGGGGAGGCATGCGAAAGGGGCGTCCCCATCGTTCCAGATCCTGAATGTGCCCGTTGGCAACGAAGAGTTCCGGCACGGAGTCGTTATCGGCATCGAGGAATTGGGTGCCGAATCCCAAAACATCGAATGTCGATAACGGCAGACCCTTGGCGCTGCTGACATCCTTGAAACTCCCTGGAATGGAAGCGGCGTAGAGCGTGTTGGATTCGGCGAGGAAGTTGGTGACATGAAGTTCGAATTGTCCGTCGCCGGTGACGTCTCCGATGGCAATTCCCATCGAGCCTTCCGCTTTTCCTAAGGAATTGTAGGCGAGTCCAGAGACCACTCCCTGTTCCGAAAGATGCCAGTTCTCTCCTTCCCCGAACGAACGGAAGTAGAAGTTGGCGGTGGTGTCATTGGCAACGAACAGGCTGAAGTGGCGGTCGTTGCCGGTACGCCACGCGGCGATTCCAAGTCCTTTTCCATTGGGGGTGATTCCCAGTTTCTCACTGGCATCGAAGAAATTTCCGGCACCGTCATTGAGCCAGAATTGGTCGACGGCTCCGGAAAAGTCAAAGGGCATGCACATCCCGACGCTTCCATCCTCGCGGCGGCATGTTCTCTCAAAAACATCTTCGCCCGCCAGATAGTTCGCGTCGTAAAGATCGAGATTGCCGTCTCCGTTCAGGTCGGCAATGAGGCAACTCGTCGACCAGGAATCTGTGTCTCCGGGGATGGCGTGTGTCTCCTGGGTAAACGTTCCGTCTCCGTTGTTCAGCCAGAGCGCATTCTTGCCGATGTTCGCCACTCGGAGATCTGGAAAGCCATCGTTGTTCAGGTCTCCTACCGCAATTCCCTGACCGAATTGTGAGTCGGAAAAGCCCGCCTGATGGGAGACGTCGCGAAAGGACCGGCCCCCCTGGTTGGAAAACAATCGATCCGAAGAATGGGCCGGCCCACCCGGAAAGGGAGAAAGGCCTCCTTGGGTGCAAAAGAGATCGGGATATCCATCGTTCTCGATGTCAATGACGCCCAGTCCGCCGCCAGTCAACTGAAACATTTTGACAGGTGGCCAGTCGGTCCCGTCTTGAAAGAGGAAATCGAACCCGATGTCGCTTCCTCGGATTCGGAATGAGATGCCTTCGTCCCTGCTGGCAAGAGACTCCGCGTGCTCGGAAACGGTGTCAAGGTTTGGAATTGGCAAATGAGAGAAGTCGACGTGAGAGGCAGGACTCGACGCCAGAGTGGTTTGTTGGAGATCGAACTCGTCCGCCGCCTGGGAAAGACGGGTCCACAGTTGCCGTATTTCTCGATTCGTGCTGTCAATTTCCATCCCCAGTCGAATCCAGGCGTACGCTTCCCAGAGACGGCCGACCTTCTCCAGTTGACGGACAAGCCTGATCAGATCTTCCACTCCGGCCTGACGCCCAGAGAACAGGGTTTGATTCTGTATGGTCTCCAACTCTTGCAGGTCCTCAAGCCGTTTCTGGAGGAATTCTTTCGCTTGCTGATCCTCCTCGGCCGTGAGGAGGCGGACCAATCCGAATGTCGCTTGAATCGATTCCGGTTCGCGGACCAATGCCTCATAAAAACAGCGCAGGGCCGCGGGGCGCTGTCCCGTTGTTTCCGCGAGTTGGGCCAGTGCCAGCCAGGTGACTGAATAGCCCTTTGCGGACTCCGGCAGTTTTCTCGCCCAGTTCGAGAGTTGGACCATCTCTCCAAATTGAGCCAATTGACTTCCCAGCAAGCTCCACGCCGCGGCCAGATTTGGAGATCGTTCAATCACTTCGCGGAGGAGTGGGATCGCTGTCTCGAAGTCGCCTTCCGCCGATGCCATCCAGGCCATCCCCAAACGCGGAAGCGGATCATTGGGATCCGCCGAGGCCGCGTCTTCCAGGGTCTGTTTGTCCGCGATCCCTCCTCCTCGCCGCGCCAGCAGCATGAGCAAATCGGTCTCTCTCGACGCCCGAAGAAGACGGAGGACATGTGGTACGGCATCGCTACGGCGACCGGTTGTCGCCAGGAGTCTCGCGATGTCCTCATTGCCCGAAACATGATCTGGTTGTTTTTCAAGGAGTTTGCGATAGGCGCGTTCGGCCCGACTGAGATGAAGCAGATCGTGATAGAGGATTTCCGCTTTCACCAGAAGACCTGCCGCCGGAACCTGGTCGTCTGACAGGGTGTCGAGGACCGAAATGGCCTCCTTAAAACGCCCGGCCTGTTTGAGCTTTGTGGCACGCGCAACAGTTTCTCGGGGGTCGACTGTCCGCTTCGAAAGGAGAAAAGCTCCGGCTGCGACAATAATGAAACTCGTGATCAGCACGCGGAGTCGAAGCCCCTTCCATCGACTCGTGTGCTGTTCCTTTGAGGGTTCGGAATGGGATTCACTCATCACCGTACCCAAGGGGCCAACTTCTGGACGAGCCATCTGAGAGCACCGTCGCCGTCGACAGGGTTTCCACAAGAATCCAGGTCGTGTCAGACGGAATGTTTTTCAGCCGTTGAACCGTGCCTGAGGGCCAACGGATCTCAACCTGCCGGATCGAATGCGCGTCGCCCAGCCCGAAATGGAGCAACCGCTCGTTACTCGCCTGGAAACCGTCTCCCGCAGTCACGGATTTTGTCCATTTGCCGGTTGCGGTGGTCACAGTGACTTCGGTCCCAACGGCATCCCGGGCGGATTTCACGGCACGGAGGTGAAAGCCAACAAAATGTCCTGGCGACGCTGTCTGATTCGTCAGCAGGGCCATGGGAGAATTGATGTGAGAGACGGCGAAGTCCATTAGTCCATCTCGGTTCCAATCCAACTTGATCAAACCTCGCCCCAAATGCTTTCTGGAAAAGTACTCCCCGACCTCCGGGGCCGACAACTCCTGGAATTGTCCGGTACCGGTATTGCGGAAGAATTGAGGATGCATGTGGTATTCTCCCCCTTTGTCCCGGTAGTCGTCAACATGGCCGTTGGCGATCACCAGATCTGGATGCCCGTCGCAGTCCGCGTCTAGGAATTGCGTTCCCCACCCGACATGATCGTAGCTGGGCGCAAACAGGCCTTGCGCGGCGGTCACGTCGACGAAGTAACCTGGAAAGTCCTGCAAGTAGAGTGTATTCGCCTCGTCTTTGAAGTTGGTCACAAAGAAGTCAATAAGTCCGTTCCCGTCGATGTCATCAGCGGCGATCCCCATGCAGGCCATGGGGAGGCCATCCACGTTGAAACCGACGCCGGACAGGAAGGCTTGTTCCCGAAACGTGATCTCCCCTCCCCCTGGACGGCTTTCGTTTTTGAGCAGAAAATTTGCGACCTGGTCGTTCGCGATAAACAGGCTCAGTCTTCCATCTCGAAAGATGTTGGCCGCGACGATCCCCAATCCCTTGCCCTTTTCGGCGGAAACCTGTCCGGTGATTTCGACGAATGTGCCATCCCCTTGGTTTTGAAAAATCCGGTCGAGGGCGCCGTCGAAGTTCTTCGGGGAACAGGCATTACCGTCGCAAATGATCTCATGCAGGTCATCCCCTGTGAGGTAATTCACCGCATACAGATCGGGAAAACTGTCGCCGTTCAGGTCGGCAATCAGGCAGCTGGACGTCCACTGCTCACCATTGAGTCCCGCGGATGAGGTGGCGTCGGAATACGTCCCGTCGCCATTGTTGAAGTACAATCGATTCTCTCCATAGTTGGCGATATAGAGATCGGGGAAACCGTCGTTGTCGAAATCCCCTGCGGAAACTCCCTGGCCGAAGTCCTGGCAAGCCGTGTCAAAGGCCGCTTGGGAGATGTCAACAAATCTGTTCCCCTGAAATCGAAACAAGCGGTCGGTCAGGACGGTCGAAAGCTTCGGCTGCGGAGCGCCGTTTGGCCAGTCGGCTCCCTGGGTGAGGTAGAGGTCGCAAAACCCATCGGCATCGAAATCGAGCGCGGCGATTCCGCCTCCGTTGGATTCGAACATTCGGACTCCCGGCGTTGAGGGGTCGTCCGCATTTTGGTAGGTAAACTGCGGGCCCGCTTCACAGATTTCGAAACGAACTGGGCCACGGGTAAACGCTTTCCCGGTCGGCTGTTGAGCGGTTTCGCCATGGGAAAAGAGACGGCTCAGGTCCAGGTTCCCGCTTCGATCGAGAGTCGCCAACGGCTGCCGAGTTTCCAGGACTTGGGGCATGCCAGGCTCCAGTAAAGAGGCATACTCGGACAGGAGTTTATGGTGCCATCGCGACTTCGGAAACCGCTCCCTCGCGATGACCGCCCAGGCGCAGCCCTCCCAGATTCGCCCCATCTTCAAGAGAATTCGACAGGTGGTTTGAATAGCCTCCTCATCTTGTCCCTCGCTTCTCAAAACATTATCCACAGTCTGGGTCAGTTGAGACATGTGGAGCGAATATTCTTTGACTGCCACTGCATGCTGATCTTTCAAAGCCCCCAAAATTTGCCCCATTTGGTAATAGGCGCGACGGTGTGTGGGAGCCCGTCGCAGGGCCTCAAGAAAGCAGAGGGAAGCGAGTTCCAACTTGTCTTTTCGACGTGCCCAGAGGCCGCGAACGTACCACAGGTCCGGATCATTGGATGACTTCGGAACTTGCTGGTGCCAGTTTCGGAACGTCTTCTCGGTTCCCTCGACGAGGATCTCTCCCCATATTGCTTGGGCTGATTCCAACTCCGGATGGTCGGCCACAAGCTCCCGGAGCAAACTCTCCGCATCATCGCGATTGCCGTCCCAAAAGGCGTGAGAAGCCAGCCCCAAACGGACGAACGGATCTTGGGGGGATTCTTTGGCGCACGTTTCGAGGAATTCTCGTTGTTCGGCGGGACGCCCCAAATCGGAGAATAGAGACAATTCCCGATAGTTCGCTGACCCGCTGCGAACGAGAAAGAAGAAATGGGGTCCGGCTTGCCAGGATTGTCCCGTGGCACTGAGGAGAAATGCCAATCGCTCGTGAGTGGCCGCATTCTCAGGTTCTCGTTTGAGAACCTCCCGATAGTACCGCACGGCTTTTTGGAGTTGGCCTTGATCCCGGAGAATCTCGTCCG
>JAGQQQ010000063.1 GCA_020426125.1 Planctomycetaceae bacterium | reverse complement strand
AACCGCGATTGATCGAAAACTACGACGCCGTCGAACCGCCAAATGATGAGAACTATCATCTCACCGAAGACCTAGTTGATAAGGCTCTGGCTTGGCTCGATCAACGCCAGTCTTTCGCCCCGGACAAACCGTTCCTCATGTACTGGGCTCCAGGCGCGGCTCATGGCCCACACCACATCTGGCCGGAGTGGGCCGACAAATACAAAGGGCGTTTCGATGATGGATGGGATGCTTATCGCGAACGTGTCTACCGTCGGCAACGGGAAATGGGGATCATCCCCGCCACGACTCAGTTGACGCCTCGGGATCCATCGATGACGTCATGGGCTGACATTCCGGAAGATCAAAAAGCCTTTCAACGCCGTGGCATGGAACTCTTTGCCGGTTTCGTCGAACATACGGATACTCAGGTCGGACGTCTGGTCCAAGGACTCGAAGAGCGCAACCTGCGGGAAAACACCCTGATTTTCTACATTTGGGGGGACAATGGTTCCTCTTCCGAAGGTCAACAGGGCTCGATTAGCGAACTCCTTGCGCAGAACAACATCCCCAGCACTGTCGAGCAGCAAATCGCCGCACTCGACCGGATTGGTGGACTCGAAGTGCTCGGGTCTCCACGAACAGATAATATGTATCATGCGGGTTGGGCTTGGGCCGGTTCGACTCCGTTCCGAAGTACAAAGCTTGTCGCGGCACATTTTGGCGGGACACGCAACCCGATGGTGATTTCCTGGCCAAAGGGAATCCAACCAAACAAGGAGATGAGGTCTCAGTTTCACCATGTCATTGATATCGCACCGACACTTTATGAAATCCTTGGCATCACACCGCCCAAACTGGTCAACGGCCACAAACAGATGCCAATCGACGGGACCAGCCTCGCTTACACCTTCACCCATGGTGGAAGTGAAACGCGCAAAGAAGTCCAGTTCTTCGATAACAATGGGAGCCGTGCAATCTTCAAAGACGGCTGGATCGCCAGCGCGTTTGGCCCGCTGATTCCTTGGGACACGGCCGCATCGTTACCACGTATTGCCGCCTGGGACTCCGCAACCGACGATTGGGAACTCTACAATTTGGCCGAGGACTTCTCTCAAGCGAAGGACTTGGCTCCGGAGAATCCCGCGAAAGTGCAGGAAATGAAAGCGGAATTCCTGAAACTGGCCGAGGCGAACAAGGCATTCCCAATCGGTGCGGGCAATTGGCTGCGTCTTCATCCAGAAGACCGCATCACCACGCCCTATTCGAGCTGGTCCTTCAATGCCAAGACCCGCCGCATGCCTGAGTTTACGGCTCCCGGGATTGGCCGACAGAGCAACAACATCACAATTGAAGTCATCGTTCCCGACAAGGCAAACGGCGTCCTCTACGCATTGGGAGGATCCGGAGGAGGCGTAACGCTCTACATGGATCAGGGTCAACTCGTCTATCTTTACAATATGATGATCATCGAGCAGTATGGCGCCCGCGGCGACGCTCCTCTCGCTGCCGGCAAGCACAAGATCGAGGTCGTGACAACGATCGTTGGTCCCGGCAAGGAAGGAACCGCGATCTTGACCGTGGATGGGGAAGAGGTGGCACAGGCCAGGCTCGACCGAACCGTTCCTGCGGCTTTCTCCGCAAGCGAAACCTTTGATGTCGGTGTGGATCTTGGCTCGACCGTTTCGCTCGATTACTACGATCGACGTCCGTTCGAATTCACCGGGCGCATCGAAAAGTTGACCGTGGAACTGCCGTGAGAGCATTCCCTGTTTGACGGCTTGATCTGCTCAATGGCTGAATTGAGCGGGGCAGGGGATTGACATGGATCGTCGAGTTGGGAATCGTTCCCGCTCGCCTTCGATCGCATTCGCTTGTTCAGTCCCCCCCAGTTGTGACTCTGCGAATTCGCTGGAACGAAGATCGCTTAAACCTCGCTTGGCCGGGACATGGCCTCGATCTGTTGATCTTTCGACAACGGTTTTCAGGTGTCCTGTCATACTTGCCTGGTGGGCGTTCGCGACAGTTTCAGCTCATTTCCTGAATCTGTGCGAGACTCTTCGGGATTCGACGTAGACAGTTCCCATGGAAATCCCTTTTCTGTCCCCGAGGGGAATCTTGTGTCAACAATGGAGAGTTAAGGGATCAGCGCCGACATCTCTCCCAGAAGGATCACTCGCCGTTCCGCATCCACGGCAAGGATCGACTCTCCATCCAACGCCTCAACCACGGTCTGAATCTCGTCAACGGGAGCCACGGACAAACGAGTAAAATCGGCGTTTCGAGGTCCGTATTGCGGCCAGTTGGAGATTTCCGTCTCCGGGGAGAGTCCCCGTAACTTTTCGACAACCTGCTTCGTTGGGCCGAAAGTTCCCTCTGCCACTTTCTCGCTGGGCATCCAGACGACAACCACTTGCTCTGGCCCGTATGCTTTCACAAGTCGCTCAGAGGCTCGCTTTTCGGCAAAACTCACCGTGCTGGCGAGGATATGGCGTCGAAACTCCTTCGGACCGGGCCACCCGGATTCGGGACGGCGAACCGGTGGGCGCGAAGCATTGATCAGAATGGACCGCGATTCGGAATCGATTGCCAACACCAGACCAAATCCAATTCGCTGGGCCGCCGCTTGAATGTCCGAAACCGGACTGGCTCGAAACAATCGATCCGTGTGGTCATAGCAACTGCCGGATGAAGAGAACCGCGAGTTCTTTGCTCTAACATCGATCAGAGATTTCACCTCAGTCGCAAGCATCTCATCGCTGTCGGTATCGCGGACATTCATAATGACAAACGCGACCTCAAGCCGATCCAACTCCTTGTTGGCCATTCGCCGCTGATTCTCAACCTCTTCGGCCAGTTCACCGACGATTTCGTTGAGTTCTTCCGTTTTCACCGGTGGTGGACTCACCCCTTTCCGATCACAGCCGACCAAGACGCAAAGACTCAGGAGAGGGGCGATCGACACCCTGAAGAAGCTCAACAGGGAAGAGACGAGCGAATTTGCCCTCATTTGTCCTTGCTCCTCAATATCGACGGCGGATGCGGCCGTTCGAGAGATTGGCATACGATCATCCGCTCGACGATTGACTCACGATCACGGCCTCGTACGGACGGTTATTCCATCGGCGATTTGGATCGCAACTCCAGGTGCCCCTACGATGGTGAGGGGACGGAGAATGCGATCGGACCCGTCCCCGTCGTTTGATTTGATTGAGGGATTATTGGAACACATGGGGACGAAAAGGAAGGAAGGGACGACCCACTCTGTTCGGACTCCCCTGTGCTTCAGTCTACGGGAAATGACAGTCAGCCATCTCATGTTTCGCTCCCCAATGAGCAAGCGAAGAGACAGAGAAACTGTGTCATTTCCAGTTCCAATTGCCATTAGCTGAGTTGCTCGGCGCGGCCGGTGCTGTCCCCGAAGCGCTGCTCCTCGACGCCCATGCGGTCGAGCATCGACAGGAACAGGTTCGAAGCGGGAACTTCGCTGTCGTATTTGAGATGGCGCCCGGGGTTGATCGTCCCGCCGCCTCGGCCAGCCAGAATCATGGGGAGATTCTCGTGGCGGTGGCGGTTGGCATCGCTGATGGCACATCCATAGAGGATCATGGAGTTGTCCAGCAAGTTGCTGTTCCCCTCTTTGGTCGCTTTGAGCTTCTTCAGAAAGTAGGCAAAGTGTTCGACCATGTACTGATCAATCTTCTGCAAGTTGGCGACCTTCTCCTCATCATCCCGGTGATGGGAAATCTGGTGATGGCCTTCCGAGACGCCGAGTTCCTTGTAACTGCGGTTGCTGCCTGAGTTGGCGAGCATGAAGGTGCAGACGCGCGTTGTGTTGGTCTGGAAGGCGAGAGCCATCAGGTCGTACATCATTTTCACATGGTCAGACCAGTCTGATGGGATGCCGTCTGGACAGGGAATGTCGGGACGACGCTCCGCATCGACTTGGGCGGATCGATCGATTCTGGTTTCAATCTCGCGGACACTCGTGAAGTATTCGTCCATCTTGCGACGGTCGTCGGCCCCGAGCGTGTCACGGAGCTGCTTCGCGTCTTGAGAAACGAAGTCGAGGACACTCTTTCGATAAAAGGCGCGTTCCTTGGCAGCTTTGGCGTCTTCACCGGTGCCGAATAGACGTTCGAAGACGAGCTTCGGGTTGATTTCCTTGGCCATCGGAGTGTTCGGGGACTTCCAGGAAATGTTGGACTGATAGGCACAGCTGTACCCGGAGTCGCAACGGCCAGCTTGGCGACCGGCTTCGATTCCCAGTTCGAGAGACGGCAACCGCGTTTCAGTCCCAATCTTCTCCGCCGCGACTTGATCAACGGACTTGCCGACCGAGATATCGGCGCCATCGGTCTTGCGAGGTTGGGCTGCCGTCAGGAAGGCCGCTGAACAGCGGGCGTGGTCCCCGGCTCCATCGCCATTGGCACGGGCCTTATCATGCGCCAACCCGGTGATTACCAGGAGGTCGGATTGAACGTCTTTCAACGACGCCAGCGTTTTCGGGAGTTCGTAACTCGTTCCTGCCTGGGTCGGCGTCCAGTCTTTCATGATGGCGCCGTTGGGAAAGAACACGAAAGCGGCGCGGTTCTTGACCAGTTGCTCCGGAGCGGCCCACGCAGCGCGGGGGACCATTGCGTCGAGAACGGGCAATGCCAGTGAGGCGCCAACGCCTTTGAGGATCGTTCTTCGGGAAATCGGTTTCATGGGATTCTCCTTTCGTCAGTGAATTCGTTCACGAGCACGGGAACGCCACACTTCTCAAATCTATTTCTGCATGGGAGTCGGATTCTGAGTTTGGGACTCAGAGTCCGTTACGGTGCTCCGCCTTTGAAACGGGACGGAGTTCACAATTCCCCACACCAATGTTGAGAACCGGTCATCTTTCTCCAGTTCTCCTAAAATGACATCAGTTGCACATTTATCATAATACTCCACTCCCCGACCGATGGCATACGTCATCAGCTTTTCGGTCAGGCACCGCCCAAACATGTCTCGTCGTTTGGCGAGAATGGAAATCAGTTCGTTTGGACCGACGAAGGATTCTCCGGTCGGAAGGGTTCCGGATGCATCGACCGGATGCCCACTGTCTTCGGTCCGCCAGCGGCCAATCGCATCGAAGTTCTGGAGCCCAAACCCGATGTCATCCATCAACTTATGGCAAGACGCGCAGCCCGGATCGGCGCGATGAAGTTCCAATTGTTCCCGAAACGACAAATTCGGGTTGGCCGCTTGAGTTTCTTCTAAAGCCGGCACCACCGGGGGCGGTTCGGGGGGAGCGTCACCGAGGAGGTTTTCGAGGACCCATTGTCCTCGTTTCACGGGAGAGGTCCGATTGGGGTAGCTGGTCAGCGTGAGTACGCTGCCGTGGGTCATCACTCCTGCCCGGTTCTCACCGGACAAATCGACCTGACGGAACTCTTCCCCGGTCACGCCTTCGATGCCATAAAACCTCGCGAGCCGCTCATTCAAAAAGGTGTATTGGCCGTTCAGGAGATCAAAGATGCTCCGATCATTGCGGACGATCGCTCCGAAGAATGTCTCCGTCTCGCGCCAGAGATCCTTGCGAATCTCTTCGGTGAACTCGGGGAAGATTTTTGGGTCGGGAGCGACTTCATTCGTCGTCAATTTCCGAAGCCCGAGCCATTGTCCTGAGAAGTTGGCAACCAGCGCTTCCGACTTGGGGTCTTTCAGCATTCGCAGGGTTTGAGCTTTGAGGATGTCTGGTTGATGCAGTGTTCCTTGCTTCGCCAGATCGAATAGCTCGGCATCGGGAAGGCTCGACCAGAGGAAGTACGACAACCGCGACGCGAGAGCGTAGTCATCGAGTAACTCCTGGTCTCCAACACGCTGCATTCCCGTTTCCACGCGAAACAGGAAGTGCGGAGAGACGAGCACGGCTTGCAACACCACCCGCATGGCATCTTCAAAGGTCTCCCCATGCTCAGTGGCCATGTTCGCCAACTCCGCGAAACGGCTGACCTCGGCCTCCGTCACCGGACGTCGAAACGCTTGGGGTAAGAATTCTCTCAGGTTGGCCGCTGCTGCGTGCGCGACCGAGACGCCATCCTTGGGCGTGATACGAATCAGTTCCTGTGCCTGCCGGTCTTCATCCGTCAGTCCGAGCGGGCCTTCAATTTCTAAGGTGTACACATACAGGTTTCGATCCCGGAACTTCTCGGCCTTCTCATCATAAAAATCATTGGGGAAGGAGAGAGAAACTTTTTGCTCACCCTGCGACACCTTCGTTGTCACGGTGAATTCCTGCCGCTTCTTGTGATCCGGCACGTCGACCGTTTCAATCTCCTGGTCCCCAATCCGCACGATCACTTTTGCATTCTCATCGCCGGCTTTGTCCTGAGCCGCTTCGAAGCGGAACGTGTAACGTCCCTCACGAGGGAACCTGTATTCGTAGAAGACCGTTCCCCGGCTGATCATGACCTTCGAGTTGCTAGGACCATCGCGAACGGCCCCTTCCTGTTTGAGGTCTTCACCGGTCCACTGAGTCACTTTGTAATTGCGGTCGTGAATGCGAATGGCATCCATCGCGATCGCTTCGGCCGCCGTGAGATATTTTTCGATCAGCAACGGCGGGACGGACAACACGTCTCCGATGTTGTCGAAGCCGTATCCGACATCGTCCGATGGAAAGTCATCCGCTGGCTGAAAGTCGACTCCCAGAAGATCTCGGACGGTGTTGTTGTATTCGGTCTTATTGAGACGTCGAATCGTGACCCGACCCGGATTGAAACTTCCAGTGCAGTCGACGAAGAACAATTGATGGTCCAGCCAGTCCGAAATCTTCTCCCGATCTGCTTGCGTTGGCTGCTCCGCGTCCGAGGGGGGCATCGCACCGACTTTGACCAGATTGAGGACCTTTTTCCAGATATCCCGATCCTGCTTCAACTCGTCGACTGTATGGTAACGGTCAAACGCGAAGTCCCCTTCGGCGGCTCCCTCCGCGTGGCAATCACTGCAGTACGTCTTCAAAAACGGCAGCAGGTCGTCATCAAACGTCACTTCCGGAATGGGCGGCGCCGCTTCGAGCGTATTGGTCGCAAGAGGAAACGGTTCGTCACCATTTCCACCCGGCCAGAAAATGCTGGCGATCAGACCCATCACCAGAACACCGCCGGCGATACTCCATTTCCATAACGTTTGAGAACTGCTGCGGCGATGTCTCGCCTTCCTCGCTTTGGTCTTTTTCCGCTGAAACGGCTTCGGCTCGCGCGTCTCGGATTTTGGTGTCGGATTCTTGGAATTGGGCGAGACCTTCTTCTTCGATGCCTCGTTCTGCTGAACGGGAATCCGCATCGGCTCTCGGCAGTCCGGGTTCGGACACCGCCCCCGCCGACCCGCGTCTTCAGCGCGAACTCGAAAGGCATATTCACAATGAGGGCAACGAACGCGCATGCGAAAATCTGAGTGAGATAGAGGGATCGGCTACGAATAGCCAAAGTGTCAGGGGGGGCAAATCAGGCGGGTTTTTGGCAGGATTCTCTCATTGTATGAGTTATCGCCGATCTGTCTATGGGGGTCTCGACAAATCGAACTCTCGGGGGCACATTCTAAGGAGTGACCTGGAGATTCCTGTCGCGTTCTCGGAGATGTCAGAATCCTCCACGTAGGACGGTCTCCGCGAAGCCAATAGTGGGTAGTTGTTAGGGGTTTGGATTTGTGCCGCTGCAGAAGTCATTCGCTCTCCACTGCTGTTCCTACCCACTATCAACGACCCACTGCCCACTCATTCACGAAATCGAGACACTTATTGATCGGTCACCCCTAAAATTCAGTCGAACATCCTTTTGCGGGAAGTGGGGCATTCAACATTACTGGGAAAGCGGACACGGATATTTGCGGATGAAACGGATTTCCACAGATCTCCTGGGGAAGTCTGTCCGTATTCCTCCGGGCAATCGGTTTGATCCATGCCCGCTTGTCTTCAGACCGAGAGATCATGCGGGAAACCCCAGTCAGGCTTTCCACCTCCAGACCGTTCCCATGCCGACTCGAACTCTCGTCAACTTTCCGGAACAGGAAGGGGGATTGATTGTTCGCGAGGGAGTCGTGCCGTATTGTACTCGAACACTTTCCCCGACAGCGCTTCCTTCGGATCCCTCTCAATATCCAGGACAAACGGAATGAACGGTCCCCTACGTCACTGGTCTGCCTCTGGACTGCTTCTTCTGTTGTTCATCGGAGCGGGTTGCACCTTCCAAGGAGAGAAAACCGTTCCTCCGCGTCAGCCTCGCCCCGTGACGGTCTTCACCCTCCAGCAAACGGACCCGGCCAGCCCATTAAGACGAACCGGCTCGGTGACCTCCTGGAAGGTGGAGGACATCGGGTTCGAAGTAGGAGGACGGATCGAATTCATCATTGAACCCGGAACGGATGTTGTCGGCCCCACGGTCGAGGATGGAGCCAACACTTTTGTCCCTGAGTCGGGAACTCTGATTGCCCGAGTCGATGCGGCCCGTTATCAGGCACAACTCAAGAGTGCCCAGGCATCGGTGAAGACAGCCGAAGCCCAATCCCAGGCGATTCAACTCGAACTCGAGAATGTGATCCCCAAGAAGATTGCCGCCGCCGAAGCGAATAAGACTCTCGCGGAGAATCAGTTTCGGAGGCAGGAAGACCTTTCTAAACAACAGGCGACGAGTCAGGCGGACGTAGATAAGGCCAAAGCGGACCTCGACGTTGCCACGGCCGACGTCGAACAGTTGGAAGCCACTCAGGTCGTCAAGAACGCGGAGTTGGCTTCGGCGCAGGCTCAGGTGGAAGAAGCGCAGGAAGCCGTTCGGCAAGCCGAACGGGACTTGCAGGACACCAGCCTCTATGCCCCATTTACCGGGCAGGTCTCTGAAGTGCTTCAGAACTTGGGGAGCGTGGTGCAACCGGGACAGGCGGTTGTGCAATTGCAGATGATGGATCCCATCGAGGTCGACGTTCAGGTCTCCGCCGAGGAAGACGCCCGGCTGCTCTACAACGACGTCGTCTCGGTGTTGACGACCGATGGGAAGGAACTCGTCCCGGCCATGGTCTACGAGAAGGCGGCACTCGCGGATCCTTCAACCAGAACGTTTCTCGTGCGACTCCTGATTCGGAACGAGAAGATTCTCGAAGGCATGCCCGAGGAGTTTGATGAAGAGACCGATGTGCGGACGCGAAGTGTCTGGGCTCCGTTTCGACACTTATCCGGCGCGGGACGGACTCGCTACTACATCAACGAAGATTCCGTCTACACGGCCGAAGACGGCAGTCATTTCCTGTTACGAATCAAAGGAGCCGTTCGAGATCCTAAGAGTCGCGCGGTCCCCGCCCTGGAGTCCGAGTTCGACGTCGAGCGGGTCCCGTTCACACCGGGAGAAGACCGGATGGCGTTTCTGAATGTCGCCATCATGCAGGCGATTGAAGACCCCGGCGAGATCGACCTTCAACGGGATCTGTTCGTCGGCCAGTTGCAGGACATGCAAGGTAAGGAACTCAAACCCCAGGAGGCCAACGCCCGGGCGACCAACGTGGAGCACGTGTATTTCGTGCGGGAGCGCTGGCGATTTCGACCGGGGGACATGGTGGAAATCGACCTCTCGGATCGCGCTCGTCCCCGAGGCTTTTATGTGCCCATGGATGCGATTGTCCAAGAGACACCAGATGATCGGACCGGGGCGATTGTCATCATCGAGGGGGATGATTCCTCCGCGTCAGCTCGGAAAGTTCCTGTCACGATTTTTCATGAAGACACAGTCGGCGGGTTCAAGCGGATTGAGGCTCGAGACTCCGCCTCTTTGAACAACGGAATGTCGATCGTGCTTCAGGGAGCCCATTATCTCGTCGATGGGGAGAAGGTCCGGGTCTCCGGACGAGTCGAAATGCCGACGGTCGCAGGAGGCCAACAGTGAACCTGCCCCGTTTTGCGATTCGCTTTCGCCCGATCGTTGTCACGCTGGTGACGCTGTTGATGTTTTGGGGCGTGGTGTCCTATCTCACGATGCCGCGCCGCGAGGATCCCGAATATACGGTCCGGACCTGTGCCGTGATCACGAGATGGCCCGGGGCTCCCGCCCAAAAGGTCGAGGAGTTGATCACGGACAAGCTTGAGGAGGCGATCGACTCCATCGAAGAAGTGGACGTCGTGCGATCCACCTCCACGCCCGGTCTTTCCGAAATTTATGTCGATACGGAAGATTACGTCTCCGCCGAAAAGATTGACAATGTCTGGGATAAGGTCCGCGCTCGCGTGGACCGAGTCGAAATGCCGGAGGCGCAGATTCGCCCCATTGTCAACGACGAGTTCGGCGATGTGAGCATTCTCCTTTTGGGAGTGACTCAGGTTCCGCTGGAAGGACGCGACACCATCCCTCCCGCGCAACGATACACACCCAGACAGTTGGAACTGGTGGCGGAAGATGTTCAGGATGCGTTGCGTCTGTTGCCAGGCGTCTCCAAAGTGGAACTGTACGGCGTGCGCGACGAAGCCATCTTCATCGAAACCGATAATCGCACCTGGTCGCAGTTGGGATTGACGGTCAGTGACCTTCAGAAGCTTCTGGAGGCTCGTAACATCGTTGCTCCCGGGGGAACGATCGACACCGACATTGGCCGGTTCTTTGTCAAACCCGGCGGCGAATTGAATGCCGTTGAAGAGGTCAATGGAGTCATCGTCAACACCGGTCAAGAGACGGGAGAAAAGCGTCCGATCACCTTGTCTGATGTTGGCCTGAATGTTCGGCGTGCCTATCAAGATCCCCCGTCGCGCATTTGCCGAATCGGAAATGGGGACCAGATGTCGCCGGCGATTGTCGTCGCTCTCCAGATGAAGTCGGGGGAGAACATTATTGATATCTGCGATGCCGCCACGAATCGCATCCAGGAAATGCAGGAGATCGAACAGAGTCTTCCCCGGGACATTGCTGTCGCGCCGATTTCCAATCAGTCCAAAAACGTCGCTGCCAAGATCGATCAGGTCATCGGCAACGTTGTCGGAGCGGTGTTGATTGTGGTCATCATCGTTTACTTGATGGTCGGCTTCCGCACGGCCGCGGTCATGGCGGCGAACATTCCGGTTGTGGTTCTCGCGGCAGTTGCGTTGATTACTGTGTTCGGCGTCCAACTTGAGCAGATCTCCTTGGCGAGCATTATCATTGCCTTGGGGCTGTTGGTCGATAATGCCGTTCAAGTCTGTGACCAGTCGCGGACGAACCAGATCGATGGGATGCCCCCCAACGAGGCCACAGTTCTCGGTGCCAATCAACTTTCGATCGCAATGCTCACGGGGACCATCACGACGATCGCCGCGTTCTTTCCAATGCTGCTCGCGCTCGAAGGCTCCACTCGCGAGTATATTTACAGCTTGCCAGTGACGTTGTCTGTCACTCTGGGGATCAGCTGGATCCTGGCCATGACGTTCTGCGTCATTCTCGCGGCGGCATTTATTCGTGCTCCTCGGGATCCGCAAAAGCCAAGTGCCCCTGTCCCCTGGTTGGTTGACCGGATCAATCAGTCGCTGACGCGGAGCCGAAAGCAACCTGAAAATGTCGCCCAGGATCCTGAGAAGTCGAACAGGTCTCTGTTCGATCACGTTGTCCTGCTGGCGATTCGCTGGAAGTTCGTGACAGCGGCCATCTCGTTCGCACTGCTCTATTGGGCGATCTCGCTGCCGGTCGAGTCGGAGTTCTTTCCGAAGGACATGCGTGATCAGTTCGCCATCGAGATTTGGCTGCCGGAGACCTCTACGATCGCGGAGACGGACCGCATCACTCGGCAAGTGGAATCCTTGTTACAAGCCCTGGACCCGGTTGCCGGGCCTGTTGAGGAGGGGACTCCGGACCATCGCATCTTTGTCATGCGGTCCATGGTCGGCGGAGGCGGAAGTCGCTGGTATCTCTCCTGGGACCCGGAAGGGACAAAGCCTAACTACGCCGAGATACTCGTCAGAACGACCGATCCGCGTTATACGCCGTGGCTCGCCAAACGAATCCGGGAAGTCGCTGAAGGCGGCGATGAGTCACTGGGACTGAAACCGATCGTCGGGGCGCGCATCATTCCCCGTGAACTGTTTCTCGGGCCGTCCAGTGATCCCGTCGTCCTGCGAGTGATGGGGACCGGATTCGCGGACATGGGACGACTCCGTGCAATCGCGGAGAACGCCAAGGAGATCATCCGCGACC
The DNA here is from genome assembly GCA_020426125.1 of Planctomycetaceae bacterium. Taxonomy (GTDB): domain Bacteria; phylum Planctomycetota; class Planctomycetia; order Planctomycetales; family Planctomycetaceae; genus HKST-UBA70. The sequence continues at coordinate 4,025 of JAGQQQ010000063.1, read as the reverse complement.
AGCCGGGGACCTGGGACATCAACGACAGCTGGGGCGTTCCCGGGTTCCAGTTGCAGGTGGATTTGAATGAAGACCGCGCCAACCTCGCCGGTGTGACAAACTCAAAAATCGCCGAATCGCTCAATGCGTTTCTTTCAGGGCAACAGTTGACGACCTTTCGAGAGGGAGACCATCTGGTCCCGGTCTATCTCCGACTGGAGGAATCCGAACGGCAGTCGATTGACGCCGTCCGCACCGCTTACGTCGAAGGTGTCAACGGCAAAGTTCCTCTGTCCACGATCGCCACCATCTCCCCCAGATGGGAGCCAAGCCGCATCGAGCGCCGCGATCGCAATCGGGTGATTGAAGTCCGTAGTCAGGTCGAAGACGGCTTTCGCGGCAACGACATTGTGCTGGCAACGTTGAACTCGCCGGAAATGCAGGAACTCGAAGGCAACCTGCCACCCGGGTTCTGGATTGAAGTTGGGGGAACTCTGGAGGACTCGCAGGACAGTTCGGCCGATCTGGCTGTGTGCCTCGGGATTTCCATGTTGCTGATCATTCTCACTCTCGTGATTCAGTACAACGGCTGGGCCAAGCCCGCCGTGATCCTCACGACTCTTCCCTTAGCTTTGATCGGAGCTTTGCCGGGTCTCTACTTCACAGGAAATCCTCTTGGGTTTATGCCTCAGTTGGGGATCCTGTCGCTGTTTGGCATCGTCCTCAATACCGGGATCATCTTTATCGAGTTCGCCGATCTTTTGATTGCGGAGGAAGTCCGGAAGTCCAACGGGTCTGGTCCCATCGCCGGTTTGTCGGTCGAGCAGTTTCGCCAATGCCTGGTGAATGCTGCTCGGCAGCGATTGATGCCCATTTTCCTGACAACATCAACGACCATCGGGGGGTTGTTGCCGCTCGCTCTCGCAGGGGGACCGTTGTGGGAAGGAATGGCTTGGGCCATGATCTTTGGCCTGATCATCGCCACGCTGCTGACGCTGCTGGTGGTCCCGGCGCTCTATGCCATCCTCGCGGAGACGTTGAGGATTCCTCCCGTGCGAGTTGCTAAGGAATCGTAGGAGTGACTTGAAGATTCTTGTCGCACTTTTAGACGCGACAAACTTCTTGGAGTGGATATGTCATCGGCAAAGCCTGTCGTGAGGAGTTGAGAGGGATTAGGAATTCGCTCATCTCGATGACCGTTCGCACCCATCTGTTTTTCCTACCCACTAACGGCTACCCACTTCCCACTCATCCCGATACCGAGACACTGATTCGTCGGTCGCTTCGTTATTAAGCTGCGAAGGTGATGCCCGATCGAAGCATGTGGTGTTCCGTCAACATGATGCCGCGGGAAACGTGGCATCCGAGAAACATTCGGTATGTCGCCCATGCACGCACGAATGCGAAAAGTTCTTGAACAGAGACAACTTACGCTGCCGCGTCAAAGAAAGTGAAGACGGCTGGCACTGGGTTTGAACACTTGTGAGTTTGGCGTGTACACGCGCTGAAACGCTCTCACAACCCAAAGGCCATCCCATGAGTCAGCAAGCAGTGGCGATTGCCAGTCCCGACGAACTCCTCTGTCGCGAACTGACCACCGCTTTCGAAGGGGAACTCTCACTCTCCGCGACCACACATTTTGCCCAAGTCTCCTTTCTGCTGGCGGATCGCAACATTGATCTCCTGGTACTCGATGTCCGCAAAGAGAAAGACCATGGGCATTTTGCCGATCGATTGATCGAAAAACTGCACGTCCGCCGCCCTGAAATGGATGTGCTCTTATTGACGAACAATGACGTGCCAGAATGCCTGAGTCGGCGAGCGGTCGAGGTTGGATTGGCAGTCGTCCGGTCTCCAGAAAACGCGGCCGATGTCATTGAGGCCGTTCGCACCCGACTTGCAGAAGAAAACCGTCGGCCCACTCCCATGGACCGGACAAACACCATCGCCACTCCCGTTGTGACGGTGACTCCTGATCCGGGGAAGTCCGCCTACGATGAAGCCGTCTTTACGGGAGTCAACCGCCGCTTTGAAACTCGGTCTCCAGAACTCAAAAAGATGCTGGAAGACTTGATGGTGGCGGCCAGCCACAATGTCACGATCCTTTTGATTGGCGAAACCGGTTCGGGGAAAACCTTTCTTTCCAATCTGATTCACGAGGTGTCTCCCCGTCGCAAGGAGCCGTTTCTTCCGGTAGCCTGCGGCGCACTCCCCCGGGAACTGATCGAAGGCGAACTCTTCGGCCATAAGAAAGGGGCCTTCACCAGCGCACACGCTGACAAAGACGGCAAGTTCGTCGCCGCGGGGCGGGGAACCGTGTTACTCGACGAAATCGACGTTCTCGGTCTCGAACAGCAGGTCAAACTTCTTCGCGTGATCGAATCCGGCGAGTTCGAACCAGTCGGGTCTAACGAGACTCTCACTTCACAGGCCCGACTCGTTGTCGCCAGTAATCTCGATCTGCAGCCGCTCGTGGAACAAGGTAAGTTCCGCCCCGACTTGTATTACCGGCTCAACATGCTCAAGTTCGAGATCCCGCCGCTTCGCAAGCGGAAGGTCGACATCATCCCGATGGCCAAGAAGTTCATCACGAAGTTTGAGCAGAAGCATGGCGTCCACATTCATACGATTGATGACGAACTGCTCGAAGCGCTGCTCGCGTACCCCTGGCCTGGGAATGTCCGCGAGTTGGAACACGTCATTCAAAGGTGCGTGATCTACAACAAAAATGGAGTCCTCGGCAAGGATCAGCTCCCGCCCCACATCGTCGCCGGTCAAGTCGGGCCGACGAATGACCCGTCGGTTCGCCTCGGAAATGTCAACCAGACCGACGACAAGTCGCTGGAAAAACAGGTGGCGCTGACCGAAAAGGAAGTCATCGAGCAAACGCTGTTCAAGAACAATTTCAGCCGGACGAAAACGGCCAAGGACCTCGGAATTAGCCGCGTGACGCTTTACAATAAGATGAAGAAATACGACATGCTGAAATAACGCCCGAGCCGAGTCATTGGTCTCCTCGGGATACGGAAAGTTGCGACTCCCGATGACCGCCGCACTGACAACCGATCCCCGACAGGCCGCATTGACGTTGCGTCAAGGTGGCCTCGTCGCGTTTGGAACCGAAACGGTCTACGGCCTCGGCGCGAACGCTTTTGATGTTCAAGCGGTCGCTCGCGTCTTTGAAGCAAAAGGACGGCCGACGTTTGATCCCCTCATCGTTCACGTCTCCAGTCGTGAAATGCTCTCACAGGTGGTCGCGGAAGTGCCCCCGGTCGCGGAACAACTCATCAACGAGTTCTGGCCCGGTCCATTGACACTGGTTCTCCCCAAACGAGACTTCGTTCCCGATCTGGTCACAGCCGGCCTGCCCACGGTCGGTGTTCGCATGCCCGCCCAACCGTTGGCACTCGAAATGATTGAAGCAGCGGGGGTGCCGGTCGCAGCGCCAAGTGCGAACCCGTTTGGCCGCGTTAGTCCAACGACCGCAGAACATGTGATCCAGTCGCTTGGAGACCGAATTGACATGGTCCTCGACTGCGGTCCGTGTGAAGTCGGCTTGGAATCGACGATTGTCTCCCACGTCCACGGCGACGCCCCGACCGTCCTCAGGCTCGGAGGGCTGACCGTAGAAGAGATCGAAGCGACCATTGGCCCAGTCCCGTTGCTCACAGCTCAACAACACGAAGAACACCTGCCGATGGCCGCCCCCGGTTCGCTCGCTCGCCACTACGCTCCGCGAAAGCCGCTCACGATCTTGCGCGAACACGAAGTCCCGCCCCCGGGATCCGATGTCGGAGTGCTGACGTTGATGGCCCTTTGTTCTGAGGCGAGCTTTGGGGCCGTTGAAATCCTCTCGCAGACAGGATCGCTCACCGAAGCGGCGGCACGATTTTTCGGGGCTTTACGACGTTTGGATGCAGCCCCCGTGTCACGACTGTATGCTCACTCTTTCCCGGACCACGGACTCGGCCGCGCCCTCAACGACCGCCTCACCCGTGCCGCCGCCGGCGCCCCAGCCAACGAATCAAATTTGACGTGAAACCCCG
>JAGQQQ010000062.1 GCA_020426125.1 Planctomycetaceae bacterium | reverse complement strand
TCGGAGATGTCAGAATCCTCCACATCGGACGGTCTCCGTAAAGCCAATAGTGGGTAGTTGTTAGGGGTTAGGCTTTGTGCCGTTGCACGAATAATTCGCTCTTTCCTGTTGTTCCTACCCACTATCAGCTACCCACTGCCCACTCATTACGAATTCGAGACACTTATTGATCGGTCACCCCTTAGTGCGACTCTAAGGCGGCTTCCTCTTCGGACTCTTCCGGTTCATCCTGACTGGGATCCCAGGGGTGTTGCTTCTGCCAGTCTCGCCAGAAGTCGGCGGGACGGACTTGTCGCCAGTTGCAAAGCGCGGAGCCGACGTGCGTCAGGAACGTAAACCGCGTCTTCACGTCACTGCGAGTCTGCTGTTTGGTGACATCGATAATCCAGTCGACCGCCTTCTTGATCTTCTCTTCCGGAGGATGCAATTCGGGGGGGGCGATAGAGAGCCATTCGAGGTGATGCCCGGTCGCGATGATGGATCGATAAAACTCGCCATCGGTCGGATCCGTGACCTCTTCGGCGCCGCGATGCCAGCCTTCCGACCAGTGGCCATCTTCAAACTGTGAAGCGGTAATCAGATCGCGAATGCTTTCGAGATAAGCATACGCTTGTTCCCGAGCGGAGTCGGACAGGATATCGAACTCGTCATCGAGGCGGATCAGCAACATCAGCGAATAGACGCGATGCGTCCCCACGCAGACCCCGAGGACTTTATGTCCTCGCATCAGTCGATCGACGATCAGATCAAAAGAATACTTCCGTCCGCCTGAGCCAATCCACGTTTTGTGAGGGGAAATCCAAAGTCCGAAGCCCATCGCGGTCCATTCGATTTCTCGTTCATCCAAACGGAAGTCCCGCATCGCCTCTTGCAGCACATCGTTCAATGTCGAATGTCGTCGGGAGGGAGCATAAACCGGGGTGTCCAGTGTGGCTCCCGCTTCCGTGACACAGGCGAGCCAGTGGTCGTGGTGGTACGACCGCCCCGTTTCCGGACCCCATTTCACTTCGACTCCACCCGGCTTGTCTTCCAGAAACGGTCGAACCTCTTCCCCCCAGGATTCCATAAACTTGGCACTGTCCGTCAAGAACTCCAACATCTCCTGTCCGGAGACGATCTCGGGATTTTGAAACGTCGCATCGATGCCCCATGTTCTCAGAGCATGTTCAACGTGGTTCGGTTTCATCTCCTTGCGACTGAACGGCGGCTGAATCTTCAGGAGAACCGCCGCGAGGTCTTCGTCCGTAATCCAGTCAGGCCGGTCATAGAGCGGCTGAACCCGAAGCGGTTCATTGCGAGGAACGGAGACCGGAACAAATGGTTCCTGATGCAGAAACTCTTCTTCGATTAATGATCGAGCTTCAACGGATTGAAATGCCCACGAGGCCCCGAAGGCAGCGATCACGACCACCTGCACAAGTCCGAACGACAACGAGCTATTTTGTTTTTTCATGACAGACCCCGATGGGTGCCCTGTTGGTAGCAAAGGAATCTAGGACGTAGGTCAGGTCGTACCTGACAATGACTGCGGATGGGCATTGTTGTCAGGCACAGCCTGACCTACAGGATTAAATCGGATTCTTCCGATAAAATACCGCTCCGACGTTGTCCGCGTATTTCTTCTCCCAGACGCTCGACGTGTCTTCGAGTTTGCGGATGAAATCGCCGCGATACATGCGGTCCAGGATGATGGCGTTGACACCATAACGATTGAGATTGCCGCTCCAATCGGAGGAACCATGAACCGTTTCTAAATAGTCCTGCCAGACTTCCTCGGGAACGAGATGGGCATGCGAATTCAGGAAAACCTGCATTCCCTCCGGCCCCGCCCAGGTCAGATAGTCCCCCCATTCATAGGCATTAAAGACCTGCCCTTGCGGAGGATTCTTACGAAGGTATTCGGCGATCGCCACCGGCGTTTGTGACGACGTCTTTCGACGCAACTCGGTGAATTGCGATTCTTCATCGGTGGGACGGCCATGAATCGCCACCGATCCAAACGGCGTATACGCGAAGAAGATCCAACAGAGCCCCAGCAGGACGACGGTCCACATTCCCCCACGGACCGGTTCCTTCGCGGGCCGATTGCTCCACGACTTCCAGACGGCCGCCGTGTGCAGTCCGAGGTAATAGGCCGCAACGGGACCCCACCAGACAATCATTCGGGACGTCCACAAGGCGAGTGCCCCATATCCGCAGAGAAGAAGCACTTCCCGCATCGTGACTCGTCGCGGCGTGAATCGATACATCACGATTAAAGCCAGTGCGATGACTGCCGCCGCTTGACCTTGCTTCATACGCAGCGTCAGAGGATCCCATTCCACCAAGGCTTCCAGATTTTTACTCCCTGCGACCGCAAACACTTCGGGGTAGATGGCCAGGCCATACGGATTCAGTAGCACCGCAGCCGCTGAGAGTTCCAAGGCGATCAGCAGTTGCCGGCAAGTACGATCGGCAAAGACAAACCGCCGGTCCCGGGTGCGTCGATAAACGTCGATGGCCCGTCCTGTCAGCACTCCCCCCAGCAACACGAGGCCAACAAGGAAGGAGCCATGCATATTCGCCCAGATTGCGAATAACACGGGAATCGTCCAAGTGTACCACCCCCGCCAGCGTGCGGAGGTCGCCATGGTGAAGATGGCCGCGAAGCAGACCATCCCCGCGAGTTGGGGGCGAACAATGAGCAGTTGGTGATACTCCACCCAGTGGAACACAGCCAGCGTGAGCAATGCCGCCCAAGGGTTGCCCGTCCGGCGATAAACGGCATACGTCAACAGGGACATCACGATGCCAATAGCCAGCGCATACAGAAACTGGATGCCGCTGGGGCCGAACTGGGTAATCATGCCATAGCCGAGAAGTTGGCTCAGCCAGGCGGTGTCAATCATCGGCACCCCTTTGGAGAGGGGCATCAACGGTTCGGTCACGGGAAGATGGCCGTTCTGCCAAATCCACCGGCCGTAAGAGAGGTGCCCCCAGAGGTCGGTATGCCAGAGCGGGCGAAAGCTGAGGAAGATGAACAGAAATCCCAACACCGTGGCCAACGCGACCACCGGTCGGGACGCCTGCAAATGGGGCGGCATCCGATCTTGGAGCAGCGCGACATTGGGCGAGCCGTCTTCAGTGACGTATTGCGGTTCGGAAATTTCCACGGGTGACTCCGGGGCTGCTTGAGTCCGGGGGTCGCCGGTCGCGGGAAGAGTCATAATCGCAAACCTGATCTCTGCAAAGACAAAGGGTCTGCGAGGAGCCTAAGATTCGTCCCGAACCACGGTCGACACCATTCCGGCAGGCATGGTGAGAATTGGCAACGTTCATTCGGACTGTAGCGATTTTCGGGCTTCGATGGACTGACGGGCCGATGAAAATGGCACGCGGATGACGCAGATCAAGCGGATCGTGTCACAGGTGAGCACGCACGGAGCGAAAGGATCGAGACGCTGAATTTTGAGTCGGACCGATCCGTTGCCATCCGCCGAATCCGCGTCATCCGCGTTCTAATCCCCCCGGCGGGGCTCCGTTCTTCCATGTCTCAATTCGATCCAGAAATACACCCGTGTTCGGATTCGCAAGCGTATTAAGCTCGCGAACCTCCCTGAATTCATTTGGTCTTCTCCGTTAGCCAAACCGCATGGCGGCTTCTACCATGCTGACAGACTCTCATCCACCGGATTCCCCCGATGCCTCCTTCGCCTCAAACCGTTTCTCACTTCTTTGACAGTCTTACCGCCGATTACACGGCGGCGATCGAGCGCTGCTTTCCTCGCTACCGGGAGATGTTCTGGGCAATTTTTGAATACCTGCCTGAGCGGCGATTTGAACGGATCCTCGAGTTGGGTTCTGGAACGGGAAATCTCTCCGTGGTGATCCATGAGCAGTTCCCGGACGCTCATCTAACTTGTGTCGACTGTTCTGGCGAGTCCCTCGATGTCTGTCGAGAGCGGCTGGGGAAAGGAAACATCGAGATTCAACTGGCAGACTTTCGCGAACTGGAGTTCCCAGCGGAGACGTTTGATCTGATCACCTCTAGCATTGCGATTCACCATCTCACGTCCGATGAGAAACAGGTTCTGTTGCAGCACTGTTGGAGTTGGCTCCGACCGGGAGGGATTCTTACGTTCGCTGATCAGTTTCGTGGCGAAACGGATGACCTCTATACTCGTCACATCGAGAACTGGAAGGCGATATCCCTCGCAGCCGGGGCGACGGAGCAGGAATTCGCCATGTGGATGGAGCACCAGCGGGAGCATGACCACCATGACCCCCTCCGCGACCACTTCGCGTGGTTGTCTGACGCGGGGTTTGAATCGATCGACTGCGTCTGGCGGTACCTGCTCTGGGGTGTCGTCCAAGCCCGGAAACCGGTTTCATGAAGAGTGGCATGGTTGAACTCCCCACGACTCCCGAGAAGAAGCGACCCTCGAAGGCCAGAATCGGACTGATTCTTTTGGCACTGGCGGCGGTGGCGATCTTCATTGTGACGTTGTGGCGCATTCAACAGTTGCGAGGTTGGCAACAGCAGCCCCAAACGGTTCGCAGCACACCGCGAGCACTCGCTCCGCGTTTTGAAGTCGCCGACCACAATCGACATCTCGTGAAATTCGAACGGTTTCTCGGACGTCAGCGGGTTCTGCTCATCTTCTTCGATGCTGAACTCGGCCCGTTGAAGGACCCCCGCCTTTCCCGTGTGCTGGAGTGCTTCGAGCAGATCGAAGGCTTGGGCGTTGAGGTGGTCGCGGTGAGTTCGGCGACTCCGTTTGCGAATGGAGAAGCGGAGAAGAACTATGGAAAGCCGTTTCCTTTTCCCCTGCTGACGGACATCGATCCCAACCGCCCCGTGAATCTGCCAGTCCATCGCCAGTGGGGACGATTTGATGAGAAGACCGAAAAAACCCAAACGGGCCTATTCCTCGTCGAGCGAGACGGCACCATCCCCCTGGGAACGGATGGCCTCCCGCAACCGGTGGAGAATGAGCAGGCGGCCTTAGATTCGCTGTGCTCAGGCCAATGGCCGGATACGAACGAGAGCGTGTCCACTGCGTTCGAGGCCCGAGTGACTAAGGATCCACAATGAATCGGTCCAGAGTCTTACGCCCATTGTTGAGTGCGTGGGTTTGCTTGTTGGGTTTGGCGTTGAACACTGGGGCAATCGCGGATGATGGCCGTCCTCGATTGCTGGTGCTCACTGACATTGGCGGTGACCCGGATGACCAGCAGTCCATGATTCGGCTGATGGTCTATACCAACGAATTTCAAATCGAAGGTCTGATCGCCTCCGCATCGGGAACGCCGGGAGAACTGAAGAAAGCGGTGACCCGTGCTGATCTGATTAAAGAGGTTCAACAACAAATGATGTG
>JAGQQQ010000061.1 GCA_020426125.1 Planctomycetaceae bacterium | reverse complement strand
GTCTTTCGGCCGAACGCCTGGCGGTTTCGCGACTACGTTATCAACGCCTTCAACAACGACACGCCCTGGGCAGAGTTCATCCGGCAGCAACTGGCCGCGGATGTCTTCTACCCCGACCAGTCGAATTTGATTTCCGCTCTCGGTTACCTGGGAGCTGGCCCATTTGATTCGAGCACGGCGGGAACGGCACCCATTACGTTTGATTACATGGACCGCGACGATCAGGTGACTCAGGTGATGGCCGCGTTTGTCAGCACAACCGCGAACTGCGCCCGTTGCCATGCCCATAAGTTTGATCCCATTACCCAGGAAGACTATTACGCGTTGCAGGCCGTCTTCGCGGGAGTGGGGAAAGGGGACCGCGAGTACGACGCAGATCCGGAAACCCTCCGTCTGCGGCGGCACTGGCAGCACCTGTTGTCGGCTGCCAACTCCAACAATGCGGAAGTGCTCCTCGCCCCGGAACAGGCTCCTCTCGTCGTGGCCTGGGAGCAGGAACGGAAAGGAGCCGAAGTCCAATGGGTGGACCTCCCGATTGACCTTTTTCTTTCCAGCGATGGAGCCGACCTGGAGCGTCTGGACGATGGGTCCATTCGCGCTGGCGGAACACGTCCCGATGTCGACACGTATACGTTGACAACGGTGCCCAAGCCCGGTTCGATCACGGCCGTTCGAGTGGATGTCCTGGCGGATGAGACGCTCCCAATGCAGGGGCCAGGACGACAAGACAACGGCAACCTGCACCTCTCCGAAGTCGAGATTCAGCTCTTCCGTCCAAACTCGAACACGCCGGAACGATTGGCGATCGCCCAAGCGACCGCCGACTTCAATCAGACCGGGTGGACGATCTCCCACGCCCTGGATAAAGATCTCAAAACGGCTTGGGGAATTTATCCGGAGGTCGGAAAGTCCCACTATGCCGTGTTCGAACTGGCCGAGACGGTCGAGATCACACCCGGTTCCCAGTTGGTCGTGATGCTGAAGCAACTGCATGGCGGCGGCCATCTCATCGGACGTTGCAAGCTCTCCGCGACCTCGGCTCCTCCCGCGCAGGCGGCCGCGGTTCCCGCGTCAGTCACGCAGGCGCTCGCGATCCCCGGTCCGGAGCGATCGACTGAGCAGCAATTGGCCATCGCGGCCCATGCCATCAAACTTCGAGCGACAGCCGAGTTGGCTCGGTTGCCGGCACCCGTTCAGGTCTATGCAGCGTCTCCCTTCTTCAACCGGGGAGCGAAACAGGACGCCCCGCGAGGAATCAAAGAAGTTCAGCTCCTCACTCGCGGCGATATCAATCGACCGGCGGGTCTCGTGACGCCAGGGGCTCTGAGTGCCATTGCGGCGTTACCCGCTCGTTTCCAACTCTCGGAAGGCCACGACGAAAGCCAGCGTCGGGTCGCACTCGCGGAGTGGATCGCCCACCACGACAATCCACTGACGTGGCGAAGTATTGCCAACAGGGTGTGGCAATTTCATTTTGGCGAAGGGATCTGCGACACCCCCAGCGACTTTGGAAGGATGGGTGGCGTGCCGTCGCATCCGGAACTTCTGGACTGGCTCGCCTGTGAGTTGCGAGACGGAGATGGTTCGACACCTGCCGGATCGCTCAAACATCTGCATCGCCTCATTCTCACCAGCCAAACCTATCAGCAATCGTCAGCGTCGAGGCCCGACGCGGAAGCGATGGACGGAGACAACCGTTTGCTCTGGCGGGCGAACCGGCAGCGTCTCGATGCGGAGTCGTTTTACGATTCTGTACTGAAAGTCTCCGGTCGTCTGGACCTGACGATGGGTGGCCCCGGAATCGAACACTTCACCACATCTCCCGGGCAACAGACGACGCCGAAAGTCCACTACGACCAGTATGACTGGGCTCGCCCCGACGCGGCTCGGCGAGCGATTTATCGCGTTGTCTGGCGGGGAATTCCGGAACCGCTATTTGAATCTCTCGACTTTCCAGATCTGGGACTGCTCGCCCCTGATCGTTCAAACTCCATCTCCGCGCTGCAATCGCTGACGCTGTGGAACCACCCGTTTGTGCTTCACCATAGCAATGTCACAGCCGAACAAATCGCCGAGCAATTCTCCCCACCAGCCGAACAAGCCAAAGAACTCTATCGGCGAATGTTCCAGAGACAGCCGACCGATGAAGAACGAAGTGCCTTGGAAGAATACATCATCAATCACGGCCTCGCTGCTGCGGTGCGAGTTCTGCTGAACAGTAATGAGTTTCTGTTTATCAATTGAACCAATGCCGCCCGGAGCGTTACAAGTATGTCCACAACTACCGCTGAACCAGAATTTTCCACCGCAGAACGGTTTGAGTTTCCGTTTCGGCATCTGGTGATCGACAGCTGGGCTGAGCCGGAACTGGTCAGGGCTGCCGATATTGAATGGCCGGATACCAACTGGCCGTTCTGACACCGTTACGAGTGCGGCAAACTGGCCACGAATGACCCGTTGCCGTTCCCAGACGCGATTGCCGGGGGGCGTGGTGATCCACCCTCAAACACCGCTCACCGCGATCGGACCAGCGGGCCACACATGGCGTCGGAATCGAAGCAGACGGGTTCCACTACGCCGGTTCGCTCAAACGGAAGATTGACTGCAACGCCGTCTACAAGTTGCTCCAGGAAGGTCTCTGGTGGTCACTGTTGGCCGGCAAACGTCTCGCGATCATCAGCGGGCACGCGGACGAGTTCGCAGCCAAACTGATGGATGCGGAGTTCGTCCGAGCCACATGCGGCGGCGAGGTCTCCTGGTCAACTGAAACCCTCCTCACGTGTCCGCCAGTTGGAGAACCAAAACGATCCCACTGGCCGCAACTGCGTGACCAACTTTTCGGTTCAAATTGGGATCTGCTGCTGTGTTCGGCCGGGTCACTCTCGGCAATTATTAGAGAAACTGTATGGCTTCGGGGCTCGCGAACGATGGATGTCGGAGCATTCGACGAGACACTCCTTCGACGCGAACCTTCATTGTAAACCACCTCTTGAGTGCCTGTGGCGATGCATTGGCATGACTTGCAGCACAGAATCACAGAATCCTTCGCATCGAAATTGACATCCTCCGTTCATACATTGACGTGAACGGCTGCACAGACATTCCCGATTTAGTCTGCTGACGGGGGCAACCGGTGGTTTGGATGATGACGTCCGCGTGCATGACAACGGACACCGCTCCCATCGGTTCACACGTTTGTCCCCCAAATCTTGCCTTTAGGAGTGACCTGGAAATTCCTGTCGCGTTCTCGGAGATGTCAGAATCCTCCACATAGGACGGTCTCCGTGAAACCAATAGTGGGTAGTTGTTAGGGGTTAGGATTTGTGCCGTTGCACGAATAATTCGCTCTTACCTGTTGTTTCTACCCACTATCAGCTACCCACTGCCCACACATTACGAATTCGAGACACTTATTGATCGGTCACCCCTTAGTCGAATTCGCCATTCAGAATTCGATGGTTTCCAGTGAAGTTCGTCCAGCTTCCGAGAGAGACTCCGGAGAAACGGGAACCGGTGGAGTTGAGCGCAAAGAACGCGGCGTCGGTCGTCCGCATCGCGAGGATGTCGTCGACCCCATCGCCGTTGTAATCTCCCACTTGCGTGAGGAACGAGCGATTGCGGGCCAGTGCCCCGAAGTAAGTGGGGACCATGCGGTTGTTGGCCTGCGTGATGTTCACGAAGAAGTGGTTGGTGGCAGTGCGAGCGACGAATTCGTCTTTACCATCTCCGTTAAAGTCTCCGACCTGGAAGTCCGAGAATGCGGCGGGGTCCCAACGGTTCGCGTAGAGTTGCGTAAATGCTCCGTCAGCGAGGCCGTTGGAATGGCCCAGCCACCAGTTCCCGAAGTTGTCCTGCTGGACAATGTCGTCGCGTCCATCGCCGTTGAAATCGCCGGTCATGAAGTTCCGCCAGTCACGGCTTGCCTGGTTGCCGTATCGTCCGTAGTAGTCCAGCAGCAGGGTGCCATGACCGGTGTTTTCGTTGACCCAGCGGTCCCCGTTGTTTCGGAAGCTGACGATGTCCGGGAGGCCATCGCCATTGAAATCACCCAGCCGATGCGCGGTCCAGCCGGTCGGAGCGACTCGGCCCCACAGCGACATCGGACCAAATTCCCCCCCGGTGGAGAGCGAGACAAATATCTCTCCCCGATAATTCTTGCCGACGACGTCATCGAATCCATCGGCATTCATGTCGGCGACCGCGACAAATCCCTGGAACCGCGGATCGTTCCAACGCTGAGAAAGCTGGGAGCCCCATCTTCCCCAGTAGGTTGATTGCTGCGTGTCGCCGTCGATGACGTACCAGGCTCCGTTGTCGTGACGGCCAACGATGTCGGTCTGTCCATCTCCATTGACGTCGCCGGTGTGCATGTCCCAGTTGCCGCTGGGATTCCACAACGGCCCCGTCCGCTGCCCGAGAGTGGTGCCGTCACTTTCGCCAAAGGACCAGCGTCCCGTCTGCGAATTCCAGCCGGCAACATCATCCGTGAGGTGCGTGATGACAAGCTCAAAGTTGCCCATTGCCTGACTGGTGAGGTTGCTGGCGGTGCTGGGAGAATACGCCTGGTCCTCAAATCCGGAGACCGCCACGTAATAGGTACCGGCGGGCAGGACGACTTCATTGATTTGTGAGTAAAACCCGGCACCGCTGTCATCGTCGGATGCCAACTCCGTTCCGGAGGAGTTGAAGAGCCGCAGGTAGGTGTCCGTGGAAATGCCACCAGCGATCGGGCGGGTGACGAGCGAGAGCCGCTGCTGGCTGGGAAGCGTGAACCGGTACATGTCCACGTCTTCTCCCTGAAGCGTGGAGCCGCGAACAGTCTTCCCGGTGCTGCTGAGGTTCACGTTCAGAGCGGTTGAGAGCGTGTCCCCGACGGCGTCGCCGTATGGCAGGGATTCCACATCCGTTGTCAGCGAGTAGAAATTTGTGTCCCCGGAATAGCCGTAGACATTGAGATAATAGACACCCGGGGCAAGCCGCTCCTCAATGACTTCGTCATTTGACGTTGACGTCGACGAAGCGATTTGAGTCAAACTGGAATCTTGCCTGTAAAGAACTGTGTCAATGTCGCCTTCGGAGTCCGTGAAACCGACGTGAATTCTCGCGTTGGCGTCGCGTTCCAGAATCTCAAACTTGAACCAGTCGGAGTCCGTGCCGTCATGAATGGAAAGGACCTCCGACTGATTCGCAAATGGAGAGCCAGGTGAAACAGTGCCAAGATCCGTGGCCGCTGACGACGTGTTGTTGGGAGTGGAACTGTCGAAGGAATCCGGGACCATGACCGGGGTCGTATCGGGACCGGTCAGGCCGAAGCCATCGGTGATACGAAATGTCACTTTGACATTGCCGTTACTGATGGCAATCCGCCGCGTCCCAAGTTGGCGGCCTCCCGCGGAAGCCGTGATGGTGTAAACGCCGTTGGGAAGGTGGTCGTAGATCGCTCCGTGGTCCCGGCCGGTGTTTGCGTTTGTGATCCAGGAATCGCAAATGTATAGGCCGCCGGTCGAGTGGCAGATCGTCCAGCTGACATCGACCCCTTCGCCGACGTCATAAAAGCCGTTGTTGTTGCGGTCGCGATAGGCGAGTCCCGTCACGAAGCCACCGGGATCCTTGTGCTGTGAGAGAGTGTGTGTGGCAACGGTGTTTGTGTCGTTCGATCCAAATCCATAGTAAATGTTGTAGTCAATTCCGATGGCGTTCCGCTGGCTGAAGTTCTTGTTTTGTGCAGCGAGACTGAAGCCTGAACTGGAGGCGCGGTCTCTCGACAACAAGTTTTTCAAGTGTCCCAAGCTGGACGAATTGACTTCAGTCATGAAGCCGATGATATCGGCATAGGCCAATCTCTGGCGGTAGGCATTGCCTGTGGAACCGAATCGGTTCCGAGTCGCGGAAAGGGTGTTCCCGGAAGAGTAGCCAATATTTTCAGACCAGGCTCCATTGGACCAGCTTCCCAAGTCGGCTGCGGAAATCGTATGAGGATCACCATTGATTCCTGGTTGGTTGAATCCCGGCATTCGTGCAAAACATTCGGGATCATCTCCACTATGGGCATAGCAATGGGTCTCCATCCATCGGTTGTGATCAACAGACCGCTGTTCGAGAGAATCCATCCAGGCCAATGGACCGAGGTTAGGTTGTGCTCGCATCAGAGCCAACGCTTCCCAAAAGTGCTCGGGATGGCTGCCATTTCTGATATCGTCACGCAGGTCCGTCCAGATCGGGTCACTCTTCGAATAGCCATGTGCGGAGTTGATGGTCCCGCGGTACATTCCTTCCAACTGATCAGCAAACCGGGACGGATTCTCCCTCATTACGTTGACGATGTTCCACGCATAAATCTCCTCCGCGTTTGCGGTCAGCAAGACTCGCAATTCATAGCTCTCGCAGACCGGAGAAAAACGCACCTTTCGGCGTCGGGGGAGAACACGGGAAACGGAATGAGCAAGCGTACGGATCCAATCAAGCATGAGAATGAGACTAACTGTTCTGCCTAAGAGTGGACGGAGGGGATTCAGGATTGTTAAAGCTCCAAGAGAGCTTCAAACGCGGCATTCCGATAGACCGTTCCAGGAATGTTGGCATTCCACAAACGGTAAGGAAAACTGACTTTCAAGGAAGCAAAAGCCTGGCTTTTAAGCTTCTTCTTCAATTGCGAGCCGCTTTCGCGGCACTGGAGTGGCGGAATTTCCGTGTTAATGGTTGCTCTTGACCGTTGTCAAGGATGGAGTTTCAAAAAGCGACCGTGGGGTGGCCCGCCCGAAAATCGGGTGAGTGCCGCAGACACAAGAAGCCATTCCCTGAGCGAAAGGATTTTAGGAAGGTCTCAATCGACAATGGACGCC
>JAGQQQ010000060.1 GCA_020426125.1 Planctomycetaceae bacterium | reverse complement strand
GGTTCGACCCCGCCCCTGACCACTTCCCAACTTCTTTCACAGTAAGAACTTGTGGAAGGAGTTTTTTCCTTTTTTGGGGCCACGAAATCGCAGGTGATAGCCACCTCCTGGCCCCGCGAAGAATTTGTGCCTCTCTTCGTGATTTTTTGCTGACCTGACTGTGAGTGAACGTCCGTATCCGTGTAATCGAGTCTGCGAGAAATCGCGATTGCGTGTTGATCGTTGATTGTCAGCTTTCGCTTATCGAATGTTGCTCGTCGTGAGTCGGCTCTTCCTGTCCGGCTCTCATCCCTCACCAGCCAGCATGGAATGACACCGTTTGTGCCGGGAAGGCGAGAGCGATAACCGCTCAACGGAGTCAACAATATGGCCACTTCCACGTTCCCCACAACGTGAAGGTGTCGTTGCGATCGCTGAGGCACAAGGTGTTCTCTCCGTGAAGCCAACAGTGGTTAGTTGTTAGGGGTTAGGATTTGTGCCGTTGCAGGAATCATTCGCTCTCATCTGCTGTTCCTACCCACACTATCAGCTACCCACTGCCCACTCATCACGAAATCGAGGCACTAATTGATCGGTCACCCCTTAAATCCACCGCTGCTACTGCTCGGAAGTCTGGAGTAGGCCCCGTTGTTCCAGCCAGTGTGCTGCGAACTCGGGCCACGTCGAAATGAGCGAGCCTTCGACTTCGCGAAGACCATAGCCGTGGCCTCCGTTGCCGTAAACATGGAGTTCGCCCGAGATGCCCTGTTTTCGAAGTCCCATATAAAACAGAGCTGCTCCCACTGAAGACGAGCGGTCATCGTGGGTATGCACTAGAAACGTTGGCGGACAGTCGGGACGGACGTGGACTCCGTCCACCAGACGATCCGCCTTTGCGTCATAAATATTCCACGGATAAATCAGTAAGGCGAAGTCCGGTCGGTGGGGGATGTGATCAACGTCATCGACGGCATGATACGCCTTGGTTCCATCCGAACTGAGCAATCGGGCGGCCACTTGCCCTCCAGCGGAAAGCCCGAGGAGTCCGATTTGGTCGGCATGCAGTCCCCATTCGCTGGCACGATGGCGGACCAGTGAAATCGCCCGTTCGGCGTCCTCAAGCGGCCGTTTCCAGCCCGGCCGTGCTGGATCGTCATTGGTGCGATAGTTGAGAACGAACGCAGTGACTCCAATCTGATTCAGGGCGATTGCGATTTCGGAACCCTCCTTATCGGGAACCACCTTTGAGAACCCTCCTCCTGGAAGGATAATCACACAAGTCCCGTTTGGGCGATCAGCCGGGTAATGTTCCATGGTGGGTTTTGTGATCCTCACCACACGTGTCACGGGAGGATCCTCCCCCGCTCGTGGCGGCATCGCTTCCCCAGTGAAACTCGTCGTTTCCCCGGGAGCCAGACCGGGCCAGATGGGAATCGGTTTTCCCGCTTGAAGGGAACTCGCCAGAAACGACAGCCAACAGCAGAGAAAACATCTCATTGGAATCCTCAATGACCAACGCAACAGGATCGACCGGGAAATCTGGGTTCGCCGCATGATATCCAAAGCGGGATCCACTCGCAGATTTGATGCCACAGCGTTCTGCGGCTCGAATTTCGTGCCTGATTCGAATTTGTCTCTTCGAGTTTCGAATTCCCTAAGACGACGTCATTTCACTCAGGAGATCTCGCATTGCTCACATCTCAATGTTCATCAGCCGAGCGACCTCGTTGATGTCTTTGTCGCCGCGGCCCGACAAGCAGACAAGGACAATGTCCTCTTTGGAACGGGCCTTTGCCGCCTTCATCGCATGCGCGATCGCGTGGGAACTTTCGAGAGCCGGCAGGATTCCCTCCAGTTGGGCGACTCGCCGATATTGCGCGAGTGCCTCGTCATCTCCGGCGGTTGTGTAGCTGACCCGACCGGTATCCTTCCAATAGCTGTGCTCTGGTCCCACGCCGGGATAATCGAGACCGGCCGAGACGGAATGCACGTCCAGTGTCTGGCCATCTTCATCCTGAAGCACATAGCTGAAACTGCCATGCAGTACGCCTTTGGCTCCGTAGGTCAGTGGACTGGCATGATCACCCGGCTGCCCACCGCGACCACCAGCCTCGACTCCTGTTAAAGCCACGTCATAGTCCTCAATGAATGGATAGAACATCCCCGCCGCGTTGGATCCGCCGCCGACGCAGGCAATCACCTCATTGGGAAGCCGCCCGGTTTGTTCCAGACACTGTGCCCGGGCTTCCTGACCAATCACCGATTGAAAATCCCGGACAATCATCGGGAAGGGATGGGGACCGACGACCGAACCCAGGATGTAATGGGTCGATTCGACACTCGCCATCCAGTCTCGCATGGCTTCGTTGATCGCGTCGCG
>JAGQQQ010000059.1 GCA_020426125.1 Planctomycetaceae bacterium | reverse complement strand
TTCACCGCAGGACTGCGTCCAGCGGTGAAACCACGCCTCGCCCACCCCGATTCAATACGTGCGTATAGATCATCGTGGTCGATACGTCCGAGTGGCCGAGGAGTTCCTGCACGGTGCGAATGTCGTAGCCAGGGATCGTTCGGGGCGAAGGGGGGATCAACAGGCTGCACGAGATGTTCCGACCGGAATTTTCCCAATTCGATCGACGAGCGCCCGCCATGTGGGCTTACGAACCATCCGCCGACCATGATCTGCGTTCGTCCCCCGATGTCGATCTCTCCGGAGACTTCGTACTCTCCGGCCAATGGAGACGTGAAGAACAGATAGTCCCGATGATGGCCGGAGCGAAGATGCAATTCCCCGTTCGACGGACGATGCCAAACCGCTTCGGGGTAGCCATTTCCTCTTGTCATGGCAATGGAACGCGAAACGGGCGTCCACCGGGGAAATGACCCGTTGTCTTGGTTCTCAAGTTCTCGCCCGACATCTGATTGATCGCGATAATACCCCACTAACGTGCCGAGGTGGCTCTCCCATTCGTCGGGAATGTCGAATGCAAACCGCTTATCGTGGAACGCTACCAGCAAGTCTGACACGAAGTCCAAGGCCCGTTTCCTCGAAATCGCGTCGTAGAGCAACAACAATTCCGCTGAGTAGTCGGAATCCTTGTCATCAAAGGCCTCGATCAACCGCCGATGCAATTGCGTGACCAGTTCGGCCGCTTCGTCCGGGCGTTCCTGGGCAAGTCGGATCAATGCCAGACAGACAAGCTTGGCACGGGTGTCGACACCTTCCTGCCCTTCGACGAGTGCAGCGACTTCAGCAGAGAGGTCGTCCAGCCGATTCAATTGTGACGCGACATCCAGCAGATCGAAGACCGGAGACACCAGATCTCCGCCCTGCGTTGAGGGGAACCGGTGGGGTTCCAGATCCCGGGCACGCAGCGAGGGGTTCGTGGGAGTGAATTCCCCGACCAAGCGAAAGCCGGGATAGTCCGCCGTTGGCAAGACCCAGCTTTTCAGGAAGGCGTACTTCTCCTCAAGGGAAAGTTGTGATGTACGCCGACGCACCGCATTGATGTTCGATGCCAGAACATCCGGACCAAAGATTGTGTGCAGACTCGCCTTGTCGTTGGACTGCCCTTTTGCATGGACGGCTTCAGGCTTGACCACAAAACCGACTGCCACCATCACGAGTGAGTATCTCAAGTATCGAAACATCGTCGATCATTCCGTCGCAGGGGATGTGACACGGAGACAGCGTGCGCGATCTCACGACACCTCATCGCCACTCTACGGCACTTCAACAACGGCATCAAACAATATCGCTTCTGTTTGCTTCTCGTCGTTGCCCTTGTGGCATGGGCGACAAGTTGGTCGGATGATAAACCCCATTGACGAGTTGGCGTGTTGAAAGCTGAGTGCGATACTCGAAAAATGAGTCGTCTGTGTGCGATTCCCCACGAATCGTGGGTGAGGATTTCGACGTGCCACGGAGATCGGAGAGTTTCAATAGAGACAAATGACATTGACCACACTCCACACCGGCCGACTTGAACTGATCCCGTTGGCATTGCTTCATGCCGCAATCCTCTCTTCGCCACTGCAAGACGAACGGCTCTACGAAACGCTTTCCGATGTCCCTTCGAAGTCACAGGCAGATCGGGGACCGTTTGATTTCTAACGAGAGGTCATTTTCGACAACGCGCTTCACCGAGACAGAAGTTATCGTTCGATCCAATTAGCACGAACACAGCCTTCGCGCTCACTCCGGCCACTGCAGCAAAGCGTAACTCCCGCTGTTGCCGTCACGCCGTCTGGGCGGCACGCTTTCTTCGACGACGAGAAGCAAACGCACCGGCGCCCATGAGCAGGGTGGCCCCGCCGAGGCCGGCGGCGAGGTGTTGGAGGCGTTGATTCACGATCGCCGGCTTCCACTGGGCCAGAACCAGTTCCCGGGTGACGCCGTCGATACTGGTGCTCCAGTGGACTTGATGCATTTCTTCCGTGTGCCCAGCCAGTTCCAGGGGATAGGTCACATCGGCTTCCCGTTGAATGATGCCGAGGCGGAGGGCGTCTTCCATGGACATGAAATTCCCATCAGTCAGGTCGACACCGGAGAACTCCAGCAACTCGTTTCGCAACACAGGCCAGATTTGTGCGCGGGCTTCGTCAACCGTCGCAAATTGCTGCGATGAAAGATAGATGTCGACCGAGTCCCCAAACTTCTCGATCGTGTTCTCCGAGCGAATCCAGGGGGGCAACGTGCTCAGGCCAGTTCGGCTGACAGTGGAGCCGTTGTCCCGGTAGACCGTTTCACTGATCGACAGCGGAGTCAGGAGCTTCGCGGAGTGCGACGATCCAGGCGGTTCGATCGCGTGGTCGCCCGGTTCCGGAGCGATCGGAGGAGACGGCGGCTCGGGGCGGATGGCGCCGTTCTCGAATTTGTTGACCACCACGGAGGGCGGGCCGTGGTTGATGCGAACAGTTGAGTATCCGACAAACACAAATGCGAGAAGCATGGCCGCAACACCGGCTGCGACAACGACCGCCATCACGGGCGCGTGCTTAGCGAGCATTGCAAACGCGCTAATAACAAGTGCCACGACGAGTGCCAGAACGATGAGAGCCACATAGCTAATAGCCATTTCTACACCTTATGAGATTCGCGTAATTAGGAGTGACCTGAAATTTACTGTCGCGTTCTCGGAGCAGTCAGAATCCTCGACATAGCACGGTTTCCACGAAGCCAATAGTGGGTAGTTGTTAGGGTTTAGGATTTGTGCCGCTGCAGAAGTCATTCGCTCACACCTGCTGTTCCTACCCACTATCAGCTACCCACTGCCCACTCATTCACGAAATCGAGACACTTATTGATCGGTCACCCCTTACGCGTTCAACCGAGTCACCCGGCCCTGGCGGGCCGGAGCCCAAGGGCTCACCAACTGCACGACACAGGACAGAACAGCGGCCCAAGCCAGTGCCAACGGGAGCGGGAATGCAAAGATTTTGGTCACGAACCAAGCGACTGCGATTGTCCAAAGGACACTCGCGACGCTGAACCGCCGTTCGCGATTTGATCGCAACAGCAGCGCCCAGTCCCGAATAAAGAACAAAGACCCAAAGAACAGGATGTATCCCAGTGCCGTCGGTCCGGCCCCGCGAACCATCAAAGGCTGGTCCGCGATCCGTTCATAGAGGGCGTCTCCTCGGAAGTCGCCGTTCGTGGAAATGTCCAATAACAGATACTGGTCGACGCCAAAGGCCAGCAGACCGATGCCGATTCCGATCATGGCCGCGGCGAACCGTCCAGGGGGAAGTTTTCCCGAGTTCCGTGTCCAAATGGCCGGCAGGAGCAATAAGCCCCAAACCCCGGAGACGGCGACCGTGCTGAACAGGCCGATCATTCCCCAGTCGGGGAACTGGCCTTCGGCATTCAGAAAGACGGTCGGCTTCACTGCAGCGAGGAGAGCTGTGAGCAGTCCCGTGATGGGAACGGCGGCCACGCCCTTTTCCCAGAAACTGGTGGTGGTTTGAATCGACGCCTGCTGAATCGGGGCGGTTCGCTGAGGAACACCGTAACCGCAACTCCGCGTCATGGCACCGCGCCAAGATTTGAACAGCGACGACAGAAGGTAAGTCAGCCCCCCCAGTGCGGCGATGGTCACGAGCGTGAGCCAACTGAGGCGTCCCAAGCCGAGAAACCGGTTCAGGAGCAGCCCGGACAGAATGACCAATCCAATCAACACCCACCATCCAGCATCGGTCACGAATTGAAGATTCAAGCTCGCCTGGAAGCCTTGATCGTGTCCACGTGGAGACGCCGGTGTTCCCGGCAGGGTCTGATACAATTCGGGGGACGGAACGGGTTCCGCACGCTGGTCGGGAACATCGATTGGCTCTGAGCGTCCCAGAAGGGCGTCGTTAAACGCTTTGAGCAATTGGTCGATACTGGCGTAGCGTTTTTCGGGTTCCTTCGCGAGGGCCTTCGAGACAACGCCCCGCATTCGTGGCGGGAGCTTCATCAGGTCGGGCGCCTCGGTGAGATGCTTCATCAGGATCTCGCCGGTCGACTCGCCATCAAACGGAACCTGGCCGGTGAGCATCTCGTAAAGAAGGATACCCATGGCGTAGATGTCGACTTCCTTGCCGTAGCGTCCTTTGGCGACTTCAGGAGCCATGTAGTAAACGGTTCCCACGCTCTGCGTCTGGGCGCTCCGTCGACTGGCCGTAATGAACTTGGAAAGTCCCACTTCCCCGATTTTGACGGTCTT
>JAGQQQ010000058.1 GCA_020426125.1 Planctomycetaceae bacterium | reverse complement strand
CGCCGCTGGCAATGGTTTTGGACATATGCCAATAGCTCTCGCGGCTGCGTGCGTGGCGGATCGCCTGACGCTTGGGGACGCCGAACCGGATGAGCATTTCGCGTCGACGCTTTGGCCGACGCCACTGCTTCCAGTAGCACATTCGAATTCGGCGACGAATCCACTGATCGAGTTTGTCGAACAGTTTCAACTGCGACGCCAGAGCGAAGTATCCCATCCAACCGCGAACGTCATTTCGCAGTTCGCTCAAACGTCGTTCCATCGAGATGCCCCGGCTCCGGCCAGTCAACTCGCGGATGCGGTGCTTGAACTCCTGGAGGGACTTCGCCGCCACCTGGAACATCAATCGCGGCGGCCACGTTTCAGCTGCCGTAAGCCGGCCAAGTCGCGAGGACTGGGGCGATCGAAGCGGGACCCTTCCCGAGTGGGATACGGATTGCTGGATCACGGCTTTTGAGCAAGACAGCGTAAAAAACTCGCTGTTGTGCCTTCGACGAATTCGCGTTAACGAGCCGATGAGACTTGTCGAGCGGACTCGACGAATTTCCGAATGCGTTGAGGATCTTGAATTCCGGGGGCGGATTCCACGCCGCTGGCAACATCGACTCCGGCGGGACGCACCGTTTGAATCGCAACGGCGACATTATTGGGGTTGAGGCCCCCAGCGAGGAACAATGGGGGCCATGTAGTGGACTTCCATTCCTGGGCGAGTCGTTTCCAGGGAGCCGTCTTCCCGGTGCCACCATATTCCCCATCAACGTGGGCATCGACGAGGCAGCCGATCAGTCGCACTCCGAGGTCAGCGAACGCTTGGAGTTCTTGCGCGACGGATCGAAGGCTTTCGCCGGATCCGATGCGAAAAGCTCGGATGATGTCGAAGCCCTGCAAGTTCGCGGCGAACTCCGGCGTTTCGTCACCGTGGAGTTGAACGGTTTTCAGGCCTGTTTGCCCACAAATCGACTCAATCTCAGAGACGGTCCGATTCACGAACACGCCGACCGGTCGAATTTCGTCGGGCAACATTGCGACGATCTCCTTCGCCAGACCGGGATCGACATAGCGTTTCGATGGCGGATGAAAGTTCAAACCAATGGCATCGGGGCCGACATTTGCAATCTCCTCGGCGACGGACAGATCGCGTACGCCACAGATTTTAATCCACATTGTTGTTGGCTCCCGATTCGGAGTCCTGTGACTCTTCGATCCGTTTCAGGGTGCGGCGGCGGTCGACTGCCATTGCCAGGATACTCAACACGACGATGGCGGCCGTTTCCCAAAGTAGCAGGGGCGTGCCGTGATGATTGAACCACTTGGTGGCGGGGTGGTCTTGATCTCCAAAAGCCGCTGCGATGCAAAGAAAGATGGTCAAACAAAACGCAAACGCCGCGATGGCAACCGGATAAAACACGGCCCGGTCCGTCCGCGATTCAGAGCGATGTCCCGTCCGCTCGACGAGATCTGACGCGGATTGCGATGGCGGGCTTTCATCACTGGTCTCCCGCTGGGCGTGGCTATGCGGGCTCTCCATCTATGTCCCTCGCGTGTTGCCGAACAGTTCAATGTGAAGTCGCGGAGTAACTTGCCAGCCGCGATTGGCCGCCTCGTCACGAAGCCACTCCAGCTTGGAAGCCAACTCAGATTGTTCCGTCCCCTGGGGCATGAGGTAGACATTCTCCGATCGAATTTCGGGAAACTCGGATAAGTACACTTCCACTTCGGTCAAGTCTTCGCGTTGGTCGATCACGAACTTCAATTGATAATCATATTCTTGGATCAATTGCCGGATGATTGCGGGACGGTGCCGTCGCTGATCATGCCGAGTTTCCCAACTGGTTCCGACGGGAATTGAGTTCTTGAGCTTCGGGCTGATCGACATCAGGTCCGAGACCACGGGACGAAACACTGTCCCAGCCGTCTCAATGGTGATCGTCCAGTTCCGGCGTTTGAGTTCCTGAGTCAACGGCACCAGTTCGGGAACCAGCATCGGTTCCCCCCCGGTCAGGACCATGTGCTCCGCTCGATATCCACTGATCTGGCCGAGCAATTCCTCGATGGAGCACTCCGTCCCTTCCGGTTCCCAAGACGTATAAGGGGTGTCGCAAAAGACGCAGCGAAGATTGCAGCCGCTGGTGCGGATGAACCCACTAGGAACTCCGACCCAACGGCCTTCCCCTTGAACGGATTCAAAGATTTCGGAAATCCACATGACCGGCACAATTGGCTGTTGTACGAACTACAGAATGTCCGCGGAGAATCTTACAGAGTTGGCGACGTTCTTGCCGCCCGATGCACCGAAATGAAATTGGGGTGATCATTTTCCGGGAACCCTAAAGTATTCCACACCATTGGGTTGAAGAGGAAGCCCATCCATTTGAACGATCCCGGCATTGTGAGTTTGGCACGGACGCTGCTTAGTCTTCTCTCGTCCCTCCCCCAACCACTTCCCGGTTCCTCTCTCCCTCTTTTCCTTTCAAGTAGCTCGCCTTCGACACAATCTTGTCGTAGCGAGTTCCCTTTCCAACGTCCATCTATCAACACGGAGAATCGTGATGCTTGTCTTGTCCCGCCGTCAGAATGAACTCGTCCAGATTGGTGACAACATCTATGTGAAAATCATCCGCACCGCTCGCGGGTCGGTCAAAATCGGCATCGATGCTCCCGATGGAATGCGGGTTCTGCGTGGCGAAGTCGAAGACCGCGACTTGGTGATCGAAGCCCCAGCGGCGACGGCCCCCCTCGCTCCGTTGGCCCGCCGGCTCGAAAAACGCCGTGTCTGCGAGGCGGTGTAGCGATTGTCACTCCGTCGATCATCTCGTAGCAGATAGGCGTCTTCGAGAATCAATCTCGCACCGCGCAAGTTCCCCTTGGTGTGAGATGGTTTGGCATCGAGAGAAGAATGCATCGCCTCCCTCCGAGGTCACAAACGCCCCTCCAGTGCATTCCTTCGCAGCAGGTCCGAGGATCCGTGTCAAGATCTTTTGGAATAAAATTCAGGTGGCCGTCCGGATCTGCCGATTTTAACACTTAGCAGGAGAGCAACGGGCGACTTCCTCGGAAGTCCCAGGGGGGCGTTGACTCCTCACAACTGGCCCACGGCGACTCGGTCGCTGTTGGTTTGTCAGGGCCACCAGAAACCGCACGAGTTCGCTCGCGCGGTTTTTTTATGCGCTGTTCGAATGCCCCCCAACAATCTTCGGGCCTTGGTGGGCCACCACTGTCTCGCGTCGAGTGCTGAGGCCGCTACACTGCGTGTTTGAAAAGACGAAAGCTGAAAACGGTTCCGCCAGTCCAGGTTCGCTGGATGAGTCTGAGATCGCGGTTCGAGCCTTTCAGATTTCAGACGCACACATTGCGAGCAGTTTTCAGATTGTCACCTTTTCGGATTTGATGAGAAGGAATGAGGAACCAGGAATTCGGGAAAGCCACATGGGACTGTTGGACTCTCCACATCCCTGACCCCGGATCCCTGATCCCTCGCGGCCTTGGAAGGGCCTCCTTTTCGGTTGCGGCCACATGGCCGCGTTAGGAATTCATGTCGTGGAAGATGCCCCGCTGAATAATCTGGCTTGGGATTTGGTTCACCAGTTGTTGGTGGAACTGGATGAGTTCCGCGTGGAAGCCGTCGAATCGGACGCCCCGGGGATCATCGTTGACTTCGGAGTCGACGTTCTCGGCAGCCTGGGGGCGGGAATCGCTCTCGCCGAGGTCTGCATGTCGGGGCTCTGTGAGATCGACATCGTTCCCGGCGATGTGGGGGGCGTGGGTTGGCCGGTGTTGTCCGTGAAGACGGACAACCCCGTCGAAGCCTGTTTGCTGAGCCAGTACGCTGGCTGGCAGATCTCTCAGGGAAAATACTTCGCGATGGGCTCCGGCCCGATGCGGGCGGTCGCGGCGAAGGAGCTGTTGTTCGAGAAGCTGGATTATCGAGAACAGGGCTATGGCGTCGTCGGCGTTTTGGAGTCCAGCAAACTCCCGACCAAGGAAGTCGTCGAATACATCGCTCAGGCGTGCCAGGTCGACCCTCAACAAGTGGCGTTACTGGTGGCACCGACGTCGAGCATTGCCGGAAACTTGCAGGTCGTCGCGAGGAGCGTCGAAACGGCCATGCACAAACTGCACGAACTGGGGTTCGATGCGTATCGCGTCGACTCGGCCCACGGCTGGGCGCCCATTTCGCCCGTCGCCGCCGATGATCTCACCGGAATCGGTCGCACGAATGATGCGATCCTCTACGGCGGCCGCGTCACGCTTTGGGTGACGGGGGACGATGAGTCCATCGCGGAGATTGGTCCCAAGGTCCCGTCGTCATCGTCGGACGCATTTGGGAAGCCGTTTCTTCAGATCTTCGAGGAGGCGGGTCGGGACTTCTACAAAATCGATCCCCATCTGTTCAGTCCGGCGGAGATTGTTTTTCAGAATACCGAGACCGGAACGGTTCACCATTTCGGCGGGATTCATCATGATGTGCTGCGAGAGTCGTTCGGAATTTGATTGCTCACGTTGCTGATCGAGGAACTCGCTCCAGGCGAGCCGGGGGGCATCAGCCCCCTGTCCCAACTGCGAGCAATTGACAAGCTGGACGATTTCTCCCAATAAGACGATCCCACACGCCCAGTTGTCGGAGTCCGGATTTGTCGGAAACCCTGCCATCCCCTGCACAAGAGCGTCCCG
>JAGQQQ010000057.1 GCA_020426125.1 Planctomycetaceae bacterium | reverse complement strand
GCCTGAACTTTCTTTCGACCCCAGAAATCTCGATAGATTTTCGACAGATTACGGATTTGGATAACGGAATCGTTGTCCATCGAACCCCCTTGAAAGGTGCCCGACAACCTGATGCGTTCTGGATTTCAGCCTTCAATTGGTTGCCTGACACTGCGAAAAAAGCGGACAAAACCTGAATAAAACGGTATGGATACCCGGACATACGCACCGGACTCCAGATCCGTTGGAAATCATGAGCGTGAGAGTGTCAAAACACGCTTCACGCCACACTGCTGACGTAAGGATAAGCCGACACTGTAAGCGGGTCGATCACCGGATTCAAGCACTGGCAGCGGCAAGATTTGAGTCCGGAACACCTCACAATCCCATGAAACGGATTCTGACGACTGCGAAAAATAGGTGAACACCGCGAACATGGCCCCTCAGCCGTTTTCCGGTTGCTTTCGTTCCTTCGATTTCTGTCCTACGATGCTCGCCAACTGCTCGAAGCAAGACACACCTCACTGATCGTATTCTGCTGCTTGAAAGGATGCTCAAGTTTCATGGCAAAACGCACAATTGCTGACGTCCAAGTCCAAGGAAAAACCGTCTTGATGCGGGTGGATTTCAATGTCCCGCTGGACGATTCGCAGGCAATCACCGATGACCGCCGCATTCGCATGGCCCTGCCGTCGATCCGGTCGGTCATCGAGCGGGGGGGACGCCTCATTCTCATGAGTCACCTCGGCCGCCCCGAGGGCTCGATCGTACCGGAGATGAGTCTGCGGCCGGCTGCGGTCCGGCTGGGCGAGTTACTCGGCACGGAGGTCGCGTTCGCCGATGATACGATCGGTCCGGAAGGCAAAGCCAAAGCCAACGCTCTCTCTGATGGACAGGTGCTCGTCCTGGAGAATCTCCGTTTCCAGCCCGAGGAAACGTACAAAGACACGAAGGCAACGGAGGAGCAACTCGCCGCCAAACGAGAATTCGCTACACAAATCGCCGCGCTGGGGGACATCTACTGCAACGACGCCT
>JAGQQQ010000056.1 GCA_020426125.1 Planctomycetaceae bacterium | reverse complement strand
CCTTTTCCCTGCTTGTTCTCTCGATGTCCCTTTCTGAGACAAAATCTGATCTCCAAGATCGACCGCTCCTGGTCGGGTGCCCTGCGAATGTTCTCCCGCACGAATCGACCATCGTGGAACTCGATCGACCCCGCGAGATTCAGATTCTCAAGAAGACATTGGATTCCAACCGGGAACTGGTACTGGTCTCCCCCCTCTCGCTTCACATGAACTCCGATCCCGTTCCCGGGTGTCTCGCGAAGGTCATTTCTGGCGAAACGCGAGTCAATGGACGATTTTTGACTTTGCTCACCGGACTCCGGCGTGTCGCCGTTTCGGATTCAATTGTCGATTCCCAGGGAATGCATTGGGCGAGGTTTCATGACATCGTGGATTGCTACTCAGATCCGTCGCAGGATTCCCCCGCTGGTTTGCGGCACCGCCTAATTCTGGCCGTGGAGTCCACGGTCCGCAAACAGGGACGCCACGATCTCGCTTCTTTGCTTCGAAACGAGGAAATCTCATTGGGATCCCTCGCCGATCTCCTAGCGGCGAGTTTTCCTCACTCCTGCCCGCAATACGTGAAGTTCCTGGAAGAGCAAAAGGTTCACGCTCGAGCGAGGCTCCTCATTCAGATGTTTCGTGGCCTCCCTGATTCCTACACCACTTCCACACCTTGGATGGATTCGCTCTTTCGACATCGAGAAAACTGACGTCCGGATGCCGTGACTTTGAGTTCCGGAATCATCGCCGCTTCGTGTCTGGGAGATTCGAATCATTCGGATGAAGCCCATGGAACCGAGCGACGAGAGGTCGGACGTGATCGTGGACACCTCCGATTCCAGGCTTTTCAAGGCGCTTGAATCAGACAGACAATCTTTCCGACGCGGAAATCCACGGCAATTGACGTGGCCGGGAACCCATCGCCCCCTTGGGGGGTCATTCCTGACTCATGCAGGTGAGTTGAACCCCCTTCAGATCCATAACAGAGTCCGTCGCGATGGAATTCGCCTTCAACAGAAGTTGTTGTCGTCCACTCTTCAAACTCATCGTGCCCGCGGAGAGGCGGCCCCAGAGACGGTTCACATACCGGCCTTCGCTCCGTTGATCGCGGTGCGGCAACGGAATCACAGGCGCGTCGACGGCGGGAATTTCCACCGTCAGCCGTTCGTCACCAATTTGAATCTGGACCTGGGAACCTGCTTGGTCTTTCGGACAGCCCAAAATCAGGTCCAACTGGTAGACTCCCGCGCGAACCACATCGACATCAAAACGGACCGTCGACTCAAGATCGGACCAGTTGACCAGATAGTCATGGGCAAACCCCGGACCTGAATGGAAATGGAGACTTCCCGTAATTCGTGATTGAGGGGCATTCAGCAACACGGGATTCTCCTCCGGATAGCCAACCGGAATCGCCAGACGCTCCAGCGGCCGCGAAAAGATGTCGTCCACCCAGTTTTCGTACTCTTTCGCGAGTCGGTCCACAATGTGGGGTTGGTCCTTCGCGAGATCCTGTTTCTGTCCCGGATCATCAATCATGTCATACAGTTGCCAGGGCTTCGCATTCTCATCGTTTTCGGTCGCGGAGGAACCGCCCTGTCGCCCTTGAATCTCTCGAACGAGCCGGTATCGCTGCGTTCGCACGGCACCGGGATAGCGATTGTGTTCATCGATGGGATTGTGGGTGAAAAGGATCCTCTCGGGCCAATCGTCCGTTTGGCCGTTCATCAAGGGAACCAGGCTGACCCCGTCCAGGGGAGGGCCATCTGGGTGTTCGATTCCACAGAGTTCCAGCAGTGTCGGCAGAAGGTCAATGTGCGAAGCAATTTGTGTGACCGTCCGCGGTTCCGCGAATCGTTTTGGCCAGCGAAGGAACAGGGGAACTCGGCATCCCCCTTCGTGAACACTCGTTTTCCCCCCGCGCATCCCTGCATTGAATACCTTGACGCCCGCCGTGCCACCGTTGTCGGTGAGAAACAGAACGATGGTATTTTCCGAGAGTCCCTGTTCATCGAGCACCGCCAGAAATCGGCCGACGTTCTCGTCGATGTTCTCACACATTCCGTAAAACGAGGAGACCGCCTCGTCGAACGACATCTCTCGGAATTTGTCGTAATAGGAATCGGGAATCTGGTAAGGCGAATGGGGAGCGTTGAATGGCACATAACAGAAAAACGGTTCGTCTTTGTGGCGACGAATGAACTGAATCGCTTCGTCCGTGAGCACGTCCGTGATGTAACCTTTCGTGGCCTCTGGATGCGATCCACGGATCAGGACCGTGTCGAAGTAGTTGTTGATGTGCCCATTATGAAATCCAAAGTATTCCTGAAAACCCTGGCCTGGAGGCGTATACGGAAACTGTTCCCCATTGTGCCACTTTCCGAAACAGCCGGTTTTATAGCCAGCCGCGGCAAAGGCTTCTCCCAACGTCACCTCTTCGCTCCGCATACACTCCTTGTTATGCGTGACTCCATAGGTTCCCGTACGAACGGGATACCGGCCCGTCAGCAGCGCAGCCCTCGTCGGAGCGCAGAACGAGTTCACATAGAAACGCTCAAACCGAATCCCGCTCTTCGCGAGACCGTCGATAGACGGCGTCCGCAGATGGGGATTGCCGTTGATGCTCAGGTCACCGTAGCCCTGATCATCGGTCATAATCAATAGCACATTCGGACGACCCGCCTGTTCAGCGATGAGTTCGTGTGAAGTGAGAACCAGTGCGAGCGCGAACATCATCAAGCCAACGGTTCGCGGTCGAGTCCGCTCTCGACGAAGAATCTCGTTCGCTCGGGGGAAGAATGGTTGTTTGTTGGCAAAACACGAGAACATCCTAATACCTCGAATTCATCGTTTGGCAAAACCCCCGCACTCCAGCCGATCACAAGCGGCAACTCATGGAATCATTTCCTGACAGGCCACATGAAATGAGCTGCCTCGCGTGATTCTCATTCTTTGAGTCACATGGGTCAATTGGCCGAGGCAAATTGGACCTTGCCGAGTGATCTGGGACCGCGATGGCTGAGCAGGCTGAAAGCGGCGGCCTGCTCCCGTGCTTCTTGAGTTATTGAGAAATCGACAACCCCCAAGAGATCCTCATTGCGTGAAGTATGCCCATTTTCTTGGGATTGGGGCGTCATCTCCACAGTGCGTCTCGCACGCCAGAATCGCTCCAACTCTGCCGCAAGGGGATGCCCAGGTAGTCAGCAAAAAATCGGACTTGCAATCTCCGTGCTGAGATTCAACCAACTCGCCACCATCTCCGGGCCTTTGACGACCATGGGATCGCACCATGCGGTTCTCGTGCAAATGGAGGTTCGGCGAAACAAAAGCAGCCGCTCCCAGTCTGAGAACGGCTGCCGCGAAAATTGACGTCCCGCATTCCACTCGGAATGAAACTCTCGTCGCTCACTCAACCGGTGGCTACGAGATTGTTCCCCCATAGATGGCATTCGAACCGAGGAGTTCCTCAATTCGCAGGAGTTGGTTGTATTTGCAGATGCGGTCGGTCCGGCTGGCCGAGCCGGTTTTGATTTGGCCTGTCCCGAGAGCGACGGCAAGGTCGGCAATGGTCGTATCTTCCGTCTCCCCGGAACGATGGCTCATGACGGCCGTGTAACCATTGCGATACGCGAGGTTCACCGCCTGCATGGTTTCCGTTAGCGAACCAATCTGGTTGACCTTCACCAGGATGCTGTTCCCCACCCCCTGATCGATCCCCTGCTGGAGTCGCTTGGAGTTGGTGACAAACAGGTCGTCGCCAACCA
>JAGQQQ010000055.1 GCA_020426125.1 Planctomycetaceae bacterium | reverse complement strand
GTTCAAGACATTCTGGGGGCAAATCGCTGAAACGCCTAAAAAGAATCGGCTGCTTCAACTCCGGCGATTTGAACCCAGCCACCCAGCCGGGGCTTCCGTGATTCCTGGCTCGTTCCCCAGCCAGCCCCCTGGCTCGAAGCGGGCCTCACGGCAATCCACGGGCGATCAAGAACAGGGCAACAACACGGAGGCGGAGAAAACCCGGCGAAATGCCACTTTGCAGGGGGATTCTTCCCCCTATGATTTCGGTTGAGAAATTGACCTGACTGGGAGGACCAACGGCCATGATGTTTCCCATTTTTGATCCGCTGTATTTCATCATTCTCGCTCCGGCCTTGCTGCTCATGATGTGGGCACAGTGGCGAATCCGCTCGGCCTATTCGCAGGGAATGGAAGTCCCGACCGGGATGTCCGGCGCGCGAGCGGCGCGGGAGATTCTCGATGCGGCCGGACTCCATCAGGTCGGCATCGAACAAGTGGGAGGAACGCTTTCGGACCATTACGATCCCCGCGACAAGGTATTGCGTCTGAGTTCGGAGGTTTACTCCGGAAACACAGCGGCTTCCGTCGGAATCGCTGCGCACGAAGCGGGACATGCCCTTCAGGACGCAGAGAATTACGGCCCCCTTGTTGTCCGCAATTTGGCAGTCCCGGCTGCCCAATTCGGACCGTGGTGGTTTATGGCGTTTCTCGTTTTGGGGATGGTCTTCTACAGTATGTCGCATTTCCTCTGGTGGTTGGCTGTGGGGGGATATGCGGCCATCTTTGCGTTCCAACTGATCAATCTTCCCGTGGAATTCGATGCCAGTAATCGAGCAAAACGGCTGCTTTATGAGATGGGGATCGTCGATGCCTATGGCAGTCAGGCGGTCGCCGGTGTCCTGAATGCCGCCGCGTGGACGTATGTTGCAGCAACACTTCAATCATTGTTGATTGTGATCTACTACATCATTCGCCTGGGCCTGCTCGGGGGACGCGACGACTGATCGCTCAGACAAATTGCAACTCATCGAGTTGTTCAATCATCTCCGGGGGCTTTGTGCGCTCTAGAGGGAACTGAAGCAAAAGTGACGGCAGGATCGTCGAAAGATCCCAGACACAAGGGACTGAAGTCCGATCGCCAGTCGAATCGAGGTCTCGCTGAAGAATCGATCTGATCGTTGAGACCGATCTAATCGGAAGAGTCTATGGAAAGGTTTTTCGGCTTTCCTTCCTGAAGGGACAAGGAATCATTCGGTTGAGCTACGTTTCTGAAAATTGACGCGTCCCCGACCGAAGGAAGTTCCGTGTCCAAACTCCTGAAAGAATTCACGGCGAATTCCGAAATCGATAGTGAAGTCGAGTCGCTCCTCGAACAGATCGAACGGGAAACCACCTTCGAGGCCACTCCTCCCAAGGCTGGAAAAACGATCGCTGTGATGCCAGCATACAATGCGGCGAAGACTCTTGAACGGACGCTCAAGGACATTCCGCAAGGTGCTGTTGATGAAGTGATTCTCGTGGATGACGCCAGCAGCGACAACACGGTCGCCGTTGCGAAGCGGCTAGGGATCACCGTCGTCGAACGGGAGCAGAACGGCGGATATGGAGCCAACCAGAAGACTTGCTACACCTTGGCATTATCGCAAGGGGCCGATTACGTTGTGATGATCCATCCGGATTATCAGTATGACAGCCGGACCGTCCGGGCGACGATCGACTTTCTCAAACTCGGAATTTGCGATTTCATCATGGGATCCCGGATCCGCACCCGTCGCGAAGCCCTCGATGGCGGCATGCCCGTCTATAAATACATCGCCAACCGAATCCTGACGACCGTTGAGAACATCGCCCTCGGCCAAAACCTTGGCGACTTTCACAGCGGCTACCGGGCCTACACCCGGCAGGTACTGGAGACGATCCCGTTTATGAAAAACTCGGACGATTTCGTCTTCGACAGCCAATTCCTAGCACAGGCTGTGCACTTTGGATTTCGGATCGGCGATATCCCCGTTCCCGTGCGGTACTTCTCGGAAGCTTCGAGCATCAACTTTCGGCGCAGTTCCATCTACGGCCTCGCGACACTGAAAACGCTCGCCCAGTTTCATCTTCATCGGATCGGGCTGAAGAAAAGCGAGATTTTTGAGTGTCAAAACTCTTCCGACGATTAGCAGCGCACTTCCTTGAACTGTCCAAACGGCATTCAAAGTTGTTTCGCACCTGCGTGTCCGCGTTCAACGACGAACGAGGCCGGCGTCTCAATCGGCGACCCCGGTTTGTCGACATAAGGCGTGATTCGGTAATGGGCCGTCCAAGTCTCGGGAGTCAACTCGCAGGTGACATAGCCCCGGTTTGAGTTGTACCACTTCACGAAGCTGTTCTGGTCCTTGGCGCGCTCATATTCCGGGATGACATTACCGCCGTTTCCGCCAGAGGTCATGGCCGTACCCACGAACTCCGTCGCGACGATCGGGGAATTCTCATCCTCAAAATCCAGCAACAGGTCATTTACCCAGTTAACGTGAATGTCCCCGGTCAACACGACTGGATTCGGAATTCTCCGGCTCTCAAAAAACTGCAACAGGCGTCGGCGACTGACTTCGTACCCGGGCCATTGGTCCATGCTGTACAGCGGAGCCTCCGGTACGCCACGATTCAGGGGGGCCATCATCACCTGCTGGGCCAGAACATTCCAGATCGATGGTGATTGCAGTAGGTTCTTCATCAGCCAGCGTTCCTGTTTCGGCCCCAGGATCGTGCCGTTTTGGTCAAAGACTTTGCCTTCCATCGGCTTTTGATGGTCACCGTTGGGCTGGTCGGTCCGGTATTGCCGCGTATCCAGCACATGGAAGTTGGCCAGCCGTCCCCAAGGACACCCCCGATACAACGTCATCGATGGCCCCTGTGGGAATGAACGCCGACGCAAGGGCATGAACTCGTAGTATGCCTGATAAGCGTTGCTTCGCCGCGTCAGAAACTCTTCCGGTGAGACGCCGTCTTCCTCGGACACGAGATTAGCATAGTTGTTATCAAACTCATGATCGTCCCAGGTCAGGATCCAGGGAAACAATCGATGGGTTTCCCGGAGTGTGTCGTCCAACCGGTACTGGGAGTATCTTTGGCGATAATCGTGGAGGCTCTTGAGTTCCTGCCCTAAGTGCTTCCGGACCCGACCTTCCGCGCCGGCGTATTCGTAAATGTAGTCCCCCAGGTGGATCACCAGATCGAGATCCTCCTGCTGCATATGGGGGTAGCCGTTGTAGTAGCCGTATTCATAATGCTGGCAGGAAGTGAAGGCGAAATTGAGCCGCTCGGGCATTGTGTCGGGTGCAGGAGCCGTGCGAGTCCGGCCCGTGGGGCTTGTCTCGCCTGCGACGTGAAACCGGAAGAAGTACCATCGCTCCGGCTCCAGTCCGGTGACTTCGACGTGCACCGAATGACCGAGTTGCGGCAATGCGAGCGAGGTCCCCTTTTGAGCGACATGGGAGAAGTTCTCATCATGGGCCACTTCCCAGACCACTTCAATCGCCTCGGGGGGGAGCGAAGGGCCCATCAGCGGATGCGGATCCAGCCGGGTCCAGAGGACGACCCCATCCGGCTCCGGATCCCCCGAGGCAACCCCCAGAGCAAACGGGTCGTCTCGAAACGAGATTTCCTTCGCGATCGAGACCGACGGATTCCAGATCAACTGCGGAATTGCAGAGACGGCGGCGACATACCGCAGAAAATCCCGACGGGGTATGCCGTAGGATCGAGATGGAGTCAGTCGTGCCATTGATCGGATTCCCCAAACTAAAAACGCGGGTCATGAGAATAACATGCTACGCCTTTGTTTTCGGCGATGCGATGGAATGACGTCGATGGAGAACCCCCGAGCATTTTCGTCTCGAAAATGGGAGCCGAAAGTCATGCGGAGGAAAGCCTCTTCAAATCGTCATCGCAGTGAATCCGCCATCGACGACGATGTTGGTGCCGGTGATAAAGCCTCCAGCGGCGCCCGACGCGAGTAGGATGACGGCTCCAGCCAACTCCTCCGGGGAACCAAAACGGGCCATGGGCGTGTGGGTCATAATACTCGCGACACGATCTTCGGTGAGGACTTTTCGGTTCTGTTCAGCGGGAAAGAATCCGGGAGAAAGAGCGTTCACACGAATGTTGTGGGGCGCCCATTCGCGGGCAAGGTTCTGCGTCAGGTTGAGGACGGCCGCCTTGCTCGCGGAGTACGTGAAGACCCGCGAGAGCGGAGTGATCGCCGAAAGCGAAGCGATGTTGATTACGGAACCATGCGTATTGTGGGAAATCATATGCTTTCCCAGAACTTGGCAAGCGAGCCGGACACTGGTCAGATTGACGCTGAGAATGCGGTCCCATTCCTCGTCCGTGATCTCGAAAAACGGAGTCGCGGCGTTGACACCGGCTCCGTTCACGAGGATGTCGCAGGTGCGGCCGTGGGTCGTCATGTATTCGACAAGCCCTTCGAGATCGAAGCGGCTCGTGGAGTCGGCTCGAAAAAACGTCGCGCGGCCATGCCAGCGATCGACCACCTCTTGCCCAGCGTCTTCATTGCGACCCACCACGTACAGATAGGCTCCGGCCCCGGCAAGAGCGTCGCAGATCGCTCCTCCCAGGACTCCCGTTCCGCCGATGACGACGGCGGTCTTCCCCTCGAGACCAAACAAGTTGTCGAGGTATCCCGATGGATTGGTGCTGCTCATCTCTACTGCCGGTCAAAGTGGTGATGGTCGTGCTGATTCGGTTTTCAACTCGCCCATGGCATGGGACAGGGGACTGACGCCCCCCGCTCGCCGTCGAGCGATATGACTTCGCAATCGTGCGAATTGAACTCCTTTCCTAAGACTCTAACGAAATGCGAGGAAAGAGTCATCGACCTCGCCGATTCGTGACGCAAGTTGGCGGAATTGATCGGAGCACAACCGATCGAGGAAGTTCGAAGTCA
This sequence comes from Planctomycetaceae bacterium, assembly GCA_020426125.1. GTDB lineage: Bacteria > Planctomycetota > Planctomycetia > Planctomycetales > Planctomycetaceae > HKST-UBA70. Next base: position 12,303 of record JAGQQQ010000055.1, on the reverse strand, counting down.
TATGAGATGAGTCAAGCAGCGGGCTCTAATACTCCCGGGGGCGCACACCGCCTTGGACTCGGAGGGGGAGGCCCATGATTCGCAGGAAGCCTTCGGCGTCGGTTTGGTTGTAGTCGCCGCCTGATTCCATGGAGGCGATCGCTTCGTCATACAGGCTATTGGGGGAGGTTCGGCCGATGGTTCGCACGTTCCCTTTGTACAGTCCCAGCGTCACCTCACCGGTGACGGGCTGTTGCAGCTCACGGATGAAGGCCATCAGTGCGTCCATCTTCGCGCAGTACCAAAAGCCGTAGTAGACCATCTCCGCGACTTCCGGACTGAGCCGGTCGCGGAGGTGCACCGCGTCCCGGTCAAGCGTCAGTTGTTCCAGGGACTGATGAGCCGCGTACAGGCAGGTCATCCCGGGGGCTTCATAGACCCCGCGGCTTTTCATCCCGACGAAGCGGTTTTCCACGATGTCGATTCGGCCGACGCCGTTCTTGCCGGCGATGTCGTTGAGTTCCTTGACCATGGCCGCCGCCGATTTCTTTTCGCCATTCAGCGACACGGGCACCCCGGATTCGAATCCGATGGTGACATGCGTCTCTTGATCGGGAGCCTCCTGGGGAGAGACGGTCATCCCAAAATCGATTTGCGGAATGCCGTCGACCGCTGGGTCTTCCAAGACACCTGCTTCATAGCTGATGTGCAGGCAGTTCTCATCCGAAGAATACGGCTTCTTGGTCGTCGCTTTGACGGGAATGTTTTTCTGTTCGCAGTAGGCGAGCATCTCGGTGCGGCCGGGAAACTGCTTGCGGAACTCCTCGATCCGCCAAGGGGCGATGACATTGACTTTGGGGTCGAGCGCCTCGGCCGCGAGTTGGAACCGGCACTGATCGTTCCCCTTGCCGGTGGCTCCGTGGACGTATGCGACGGCCCCGACTTCTCGGGCACGCTGGAGGCAGGCCTTGGAGATGAGCGGCCGGGCGATCGACGTTCCGAGCAGGTAGATGTTCTCGTATTTGGCCTGCCATTGCAGAACCGGGAAAGCGAAATCCTGACAGAGTTCTTCCTGGCAGTCGACCAGTTCCGACGATTTTGCTCCGATGTCGAGTGCCTTCTGCAAAATGGCCTGCCGATCCTCGCAGGGCTGTCCCAGGTCGACGTACAAGCAGTGCACATCGTATCCCTTGTCCATTAACCATCCAACCAGAACCGAGGTGTCGAGTCCACCGCTGTATGCCAGAACGACTGAATCCGCCATGGTTTGCCTTTGCTTCGTATGCTTGAACTGCTGAGGATTTGCGATGCGTCGATTGCTGATCTGTTGACACAGAGTCCGGCTTGTCGGTTCATCGACCGGCGAAACTCTCTTGCCAATTCTTGTTTACACGAAACGGACCGGCGGAACAATCAACCGGTTTTCACGTGTTCTCCAAGATCGTCCGGTCGGGCGCCGCGATCGGGGGAACGGCATCCACGTAAACGCGGTGCCAGCATTCCAAACAGAGGAGATTCCAGAGACGGTACGAATGGTCCCAGCGCCGGGAAACGTGGTCGTCGATCAACCGGACCAACTCTTCCCGTCGGAAAATCCCGCGATCAAGACACCGGTCCGAGAGGAGGGTCTCGCGAAGCAGAGGGGTCAACTCATTTCGAAACCAATGGTCGATCGGGACGCCGAATCCCATCTTCGCTCGGGTCTGAATGGACTCCGGCAACAGGTCCTTGAAAGTCTCGATCAGAATCTTTTTCCCCTGCCCAGAGGAAAATTTGAGTTCGATTGGCATTCTCGCTGCGAGTTCCGCCACGCGATGATCCAAGAATGGACTCCGAGCCTCCAGGGAATGGGCCATCGTCGCGATGTCGACTTTGGTGAGAATGTCGCAGGGGAGGTAGCTGAGCACATCGGCACACGTGGTCTGCGTGACGAAATCGCGACTCGGGCAGGCGGAGTAGACGCCGTCGATGAATTCTCCGGAGTCGTAATCTCCCAGTCGTTCGGCAAACTCGCGTGTGTAAAGTTGCCGTCGCGCGTCGGCATCGAAGATTCCGATCCAGCGAAGGTATCTCCGCTGCGGGCTTTGGCCGAGAGCGGCGATGAACCGTTTGAGACGGCGGCCGAACGCCCGTTGTTTGGTGGAAGTCGGGATTCGCTGCCAGAGATTCCAGCCAAAGACCGAACGCAAAGACGCGGGAAGCCAGTCTGTCTTCCCCGCCAGATGAACGGCCTGATACCGGGAATATCCGGCAAACAGTTCATCCCCCCCATCCCCAGAGAGGGCGACCGTCACAACCTTTCGTGTGACCTCAGAGAGATACATCATCGGGATGGCCGAGCTGTCTCCAAACGGCTCGTCGTAATGCCAGATCAACGTCGAGAGCATCTCCAGGGCCGAGGGTTCCACCAGAAATTCGTGATGGTCACTCCCGATCAACTTCGCCGCTTCGCGTGCATAGGCCCGTTCGTCGAACTCCTTCACGGGGAACCCGATCGAGAAGGTATGGATTGGCCGCTCCGAAAGACTTTGCATCAGTCCGGCGATGATCGTGGAATCGATTCCACCCGAGAGAAACGCCCCAACGGGGACGTCAGAACGCATCCGCAGACGAACGGCGTCGGTGAGGGTCTCCCGGAGTTGATGTTGCCAGTCCGTTTTCGAGAGTGGTTCCGAAGGAGACTCCGGGGCCGGTTCATACGGCGGCGCCCAATAGCGATGAACCCACGCCGTCCCCTCTCGAAACACCGCCAAGTGGGCGGGCGGAAGTTTTTGCACACCTCGAAAGATGGACCGGGGATGGGGGACGTACTGATACGTCAGAAACAAGTCAATCGACTCAGGATCGACATCTCGGGAGACGCCAGGGACCTGCAAAATGGACTTCAGTTCGCTGGCGAACAGGAGTCGCGAGCCGTCGACGCGGTAGTAGAGCGGTTTTTGCCCCAATCGATCACGAGCCAGCAACAGTCGCTGTCGCGGTTCGTCCCAGACCGCGAAAACAAACATTCCCCGAAAGTGGTCGACGCAGCCGTCGCCGTACTCTTCGTAGGCATGAACGATGACTTCCGTGTCACTGGAGGTTCGAAACTGGTGCCCCCGCTGAATCAGTTGTTCGCGAAGCTCGCGATAGTTGTAGATTTCCCCATTGAAAGCGGTCCAGATCGTGCCGTCTTCATTGGACAACGGCTGGTGCCCGCCGCTCAGGTCAATGATGGACAGTCTCCGATGCCCGAGCAAACATCGCGTCTCGCTTTCGACGGGAGATTCATAGATTCCGGAATCATCCGGGCCGCGGTGCCGGATCGAATCCGTCATCTGGCGAAGAACGTCGACCTCAACGGCATCCTCCGCACGTGACCAGACCGCACCGGCAATTCCACACATGGGGCTTTCTTTTTCTTGAGTCCAAGCGAAATCGCAATGGCTGAACTCACGTCCTGACGATCTCCCAATCGTCAATCAGACAATCTTTGGAGTGCGATGGCTCGGTATCGCTTGGGCTTTCCTAGGAAGACCGATGTTTCCAGACGGGAGCAATTCATGATATCGGGATCGGCGGTCAAAGAAAGCGGCGACAAGTCGCCGCACTCCAAAGCAGTCTCTCGAATGTCGGCTATGGGACCTACTCATCACGCAAGCGTTCCGGCGTGTCGGGGATCTGCTCTGTGATTCGATTTGTGCCATCGGTGGATTTGTTGAGTTGGAATCCGTCGTACAACTGTCCGGTCGCTGTCCGGGCTTCATAACGGAGAGTGTCTCCGTTCACATGGACAATCTGATAGAGTTGTGTGTCCTCCGCGCCGCGAGCCATTAGCGGGCGTTTCTCGAGATTGTACATCTTCGGACCGCTCACGGAGACAACGTACACTGTTCCTCCGTTTTCGCTGCGAGCCGTGACTCCCGTCGCCACATTCGTCTCATACTTCAAGGGATGGCTTCGCGAATAGGTGTGGTCATGTCCCTGAAGCACCAGATCCACGTGGTGTTTATCAAACACTGGCTGCCAGGCCTTTCGCAAAAACGCGTTGTCTCGGCCTGCGGCTGAGGAATAGATCGGATGGTGGAACGTCACCACCTTCCAGCGGCACGGACAGTCCGTGAGCACCTGATCCAGCCAATGCGCTTGTTCGTCGAGGTGCTCGTTCGAATTCAGGGAGACGATGCGAACCCCCTGATAGTCGATGAAGTAGGCCGTCTCCCGAAGGATCTCAGGCCCATTTTCCGGATAGGAAAAGACCGGGTGCCAGAAGGGAGTCAACTTGCGACCGATATCCACGCCGACGACTTTGAGATCCGTCTTGATGTATTCGTGGTTGCCAGGAGTCGCGATGCAGGGAATCATCCGATGAATGTGGCTCCCGGCGGCGAACCACTCTCCCCAGTCGGCGTCGCCGTCTCCTTTGTTCACGAGATCTCCGGCGTGCAGGAGAAATGCGGCTTTCGGGGCATCGCGATAGGCTTCGCGGACGACCCGTGACCAGTGCGAATGGATGTCATTTTGAGCGTCCCCGAAATAGACAAACGTAAACGGCTTCGCTTCGCTGCTGGCGGTTGTGAACTGGTTCCATTCGCTCCAGTTCGTGCCATCCCCCACTCGATAGGCGTACTTCGTCTCCGGTTTCAGATCGGACAATTGAGTGGAGTGATAATGTGCCTTTCCCAAATGGGCGTCCAGCGGAGTTGCCTGCGCCGAGACCCGCTGTGATGCCCGCACGAATTGTGGGCCGGGTGTCGCCTCGGCATATTCCACGTACCCCTGTCGGACGTCGGCACTCGTCCGCCAGGAGACGGCAATGCTCGTGGCGGGATCGCCCGTCCAAGTCAACACGATCCGATCCGGGAGAATGCTCGGCGCATACTTCTCTGCATCTGCGACTTTCTTGGGAGGATGGCCATCATCATGGCCAAAACCGCGAGAAGGCACCATGCAAAGACACAACACAATCAATACACATTGGCGAGACATTTGACTCCCCGTTGGAAGCTCAGATGATTTGGGCTTCACAGCGTACTGAACACGACGGACGCCAACCAGCATGCCACGCAATCTCTCAGTTCCAGCCGGCGATTGACACCCCTGATTCTTGAGGTGATAAAGCACTGGGTGGGCGTACGAAATGTGCTGGAAGGGCTACTTTGAGCAGGGGGCGGAATTCTTAAGATGCAGGAATCGGATCAGGAAAGTCCGATTCCTCACTCGTTGGGGCACTGTCAGCGGGGGATTCCATCATCACGACCCCGACAATTCTGGTCCCGGCCACGGTGGAAAACCGAGATTCCCGTTTGCTCCAACGGACTTCGAGAATCATTTGAATGACTGTCTCATCGCACGCATCAAATTCGGCGAGACAGTGGCGACAGGCGAGGTGGCCATCGCATTGGAACCCAATTCCTCGATTCGAGATGTCACGAGTCACGGCGACCATCGGAGCGTCACCGTCGGAATAGGCCGTCCGTCCAGCGAATCGGACGGGTTGCAGCAGGAACGGAATTCCCACCGGAATTCGGGGGCTCTCGCGACGTTCGATGACCTCAATCGGCGTGTCAAAATCTTCGACGCCACGAATCGCCTTGCGGTAACGAAAGCAGATGCGGCGGACAATCCGGGTCATGGCGCTGGGGCGCGTCATGACACGAATCGGCCCGGGCGGTACCAGTTGTTGCAACATTCTGAAAAAACTCCTCAAGTTCCCGGGGGGCCGCACTCCCCGCGTTCCGGAACACTAGCTCTTACAGGGTTGGATGTGCGGCGAATTTCAGCAGATTGTCACTGAGAGAACGTAAAAATGGAGGAGATGCGTCAAGTCATTGAACAGAAGGGCCGTCAATTCGGGAGAGTTTTCACAACTCAGGTATCTCGGATAAGAAGTGGATTCCTCACAACCGATTCCATCGATACGACATGTCTTCGACCCTGAAACGGTACTGTGACCCATGAAAGTCCTTATCCGACTCTCGCTGCTGATGTTTCTGGGCTCAGGTTGCCAGTGCTTCTGGTTGACGGAGGCCTATCAGGATCGAATCGACCGAGTTGCGGACTATGAGCCACATTATGAGCGTTTCTACAAACCGACATGGGATTTGACACGAATTGGATATCCCGACTGGTGTCATTCGAAATCCAATCGCTGGTGGTGCGGAAAAGACTGCCGGGCCTGCCAGTATCCGCCTCCCGTCTTTTATCCGAACGCCATCTATCCGGGAGATGAGTTGGCCGGGCCAGTCCGTCCGATGGCTCCTCCGACCGATGAGCAGGACAACAACTCTTCGTCAGCGGATTTGGAAGAAAATGCTCCGTCGGTTCCCGCAGCTGTTTCTCCAGAGTCCGAACTCCATTCGCTTGAGAATCTCCCGGCCCCGGCTCCCATGCCGCTCGAAGTCGGAGGATTGGACAAAGCCAAAGGCCCTGTCCCCATGCCCGACCTTCCCCCGGCGCCTCAAAATCCGATGAATGCCCCCGCGGCGACCGCGCCGATTGTGGAGGACTCCCCGGTTGAGCAGATGGTGTTCGAGTTCCATCCGCAAACGGTCATCCTCCAGCACCAGAGTACGGAAGCGTTCTGGGCTTCCGCGAAGAAACGACAACCTGTGCCAGCGGCTCAACCAACGAACTTGGAGAAACCGTCAACCAGGGATCCTCAAGCGGCCGTTGCTCCCCCGGACGGTTTCCAGCAAGGATCGACCGAAAAATCGGTTCGTCAGACCGCCGTAGAACAGGTGACGTTTGAGCAACCTAGCGAAACATCTCCCTGGAAAACCGTGTCGATGGACGAGTCTGCGGTCTCCGAAGTGAGCCCACCAGCGCCGTCGGCCGGAAGTGCCAAAAACGCGGCCGTTTCCGGTTCCGGGGCATCCGTGATTCAGGCACCCGCAAATATCCCCGCAGTACCAGAATGGGTTCGTTCCCCAAGAGTTTCCGGGGCTCAGCCTTGAAGTCCGGAAACGAACTGGGCAGGATTCCTTTCCACACTTTGTTTTGATTGTGAGGAGGGGGAATCATGGCCGAGAAGAAATGCCGATGGGGAATCCTGGGCGCCGCAACAATTGCCCAGAAGAATTGGAAGGCGATCCACAATTCCGGAAACGCAGTGGTGACGGCCGTTGCCAGCCGTTCTCCCGAAAAGGCCAATGCATTTATTCAGGCGAGACAGTTGGAATGTCCGTTTGCCGAGAGGCCGGTTGCCTGTTCGTATGATGAGTTGCTGCAACGGAATGATGTCGAAGCCGTCTACATTCCTTTGCCCACGGGCTTACGGAAAGAATGGGTGATCAAGGCCGCCGATGCTGGAAAGCACGTGATGTGCGAGAAGCCGTGTGCCCCGAGCGCGGCGGACCTCCGCGAAATGATTTCCGCCTGCGAAAGGAACGGTGTCCAATTCATGGATGGCGTCATGTACATGCACTCCGATCGCATGCCGGCGGTCCGGCAGACGATTGACGACGGCACCAGCATTGGGGAGATGAAACGGATCCATTCGCAATTCAGCTTCCGTGCTCCGGAGGAATTCATCCGGGAGAACATCCGGGTGAGTAGTGCGTTGGAGCCGCAGGGGTGTGTGGGGGATTTGGGCTGGTACACCATCCGTTTTTCTCTCTGGGCGATGAATTACCGGATGCCGATCCAGGTCATCGGCCGCAAGCTTTCGCAATATGGCCGCGCGGATAGTCCATCGGACGTACCGATGGAGTTCTCCGGGGAATTGCTCTTCGACGGCGGCGTCTCCGCTGGGTTTTACGTCTCGTTTCTGACGGAACACCAGCAGTGGGTCAACATCAGCGGGAGCAAAGGATTTCTCCAAGTCTCCGATTTCGTGCTCCCGAACTACGGGAGCGAGGTCGTCTTCGATGTGGTCCGGAATGTGTTTGCCGTCGATGGGTGTCAATTCCATATGCGGAATTCCACCCAGCGAATCGCGACCGAGGAATACAGTGACGGCCAGCCGAATGCCCAGGAAACGAAGTTGTTTCGGACCTTTAGCGAACTCGCTCTGGGACAAACGCCTGATCCGCACTGGCCCGAAATCTCCTTGAAGACTCAATTGGTGATGGACGCATGCCTGAAATCCGCGGAATTGGGCGGAAAACCCGTTTCACCGGACGCGTAACCGTTAGAGTCGCAAGATCCCCTCGGGATTTGAACCTGCGTTCCAATCTTTCGAAACCGATCCGAGGCTTCCGAACTACGTTTGAGGTGATAACACAACGTGTTCACGCAAACGGAGCTTCGACCATGTCCTTGACCGACCAGACCACGCCCTATACTTGGGAACTCGATCGCAAGACACTCGTAATCGCGCTCGGAAACCTGGAAGGCCGGTTATGGACCAATGCTTCCACCTCAGAGTTGATGGCCTTGATTGAGGACCACGGAGAGTCCCCAGTCGTTATCAACCTGCTGGGTGTCTCACCGATTCATAGCGGTCACGTGACAGCGGTGATGGCCGCGTTCGCCGCAAATCGGGAGCAGGGGCACCCTCTTCGATGTGTGGTCCGTCGCGACCAATTGCCTCCCTGTTTACGGGCCATGGAACGGTCGAAAGTGCTTCAATGTTTCCGTTCCGAGCAAGCCGCAGTGGAGGATGTGTTACTCGCGACGGGGGTGATCGCCCATGCGGAACAATATCCCACGCTCCATTTCAACAACCCTCGGACCGCACAGCGAGTCAGCAGGAATTACGAGTTAACGATCGCCGACGAATAACGGTCCCCGGCGTTCCCTGAAATCGGCACATGCGACCGTTCCAGGCAAGTTGAGAGCTACTCCCCTGGCGGAATGAACTCCCGCCCCGGCCATCGCTCCCACCAGGACTGGAATTGTTTGAGCTGAGCCTCGGCGAACCGTTGTTGGCTTGGTGACAGCCGATCGCTCGGATTGAGGTGATGGACATATTCCCGCTCCCCCAACAGGACGAGCAGGTATTTGTAGAACAGGACCAGGTCGGGGCCTTCGTCCCATTTTGAGAGGACGGCCAGCGCGTCATCGAGTTCCTGAGCCAATCGCCGAGCCTGCTGATCCCCTTTGACTGCGTGCAGACAGAGTTCGACCAACTTCAGCACCGGATCCGGTAGGCAATTGCCGATTCCGGTAATGGCTCCGACAGCCCCACACCGCAGAAATCCATGGACGACTTGGGTATCGACACCAACCATCAGGAGGACGTTCTCATCCGCATTTGTGATGTGCTCGGCGGCATAACTGAGAGACTCCCGGCCGCCAAATTCCTTAAATCCCACGAGGTTGGGAAACTCGGAACGGAGGTCGAAGAAGAGGTCCGCCTTCGTTTCAAAGCCGTAATACGGACTGTTGTAGATCACGGCGGGCAGGCTCGGGGCGGCTGAGAGAACACCTGCGAAATGGGCTCGTTGGGCCGTTGGAGAGGTCCCCCGAGAAAGAACCCGGGGGATGACCATGAGCCCCGCGGCCCCCACTTCCTCCGCGTGAGCCGCGTGCCGCGCCGCCGATGCGGGATTTTGGGCTCCCGTGCCGACGACAACGGGAACTCCCGCTTGGCAAAGCTGACGGACTCCCTCTTGACGCTGCTCGTCGGTCAACAACGGCCAGTCCCCCATGGATCCACAATAGACCACGCCGCTCATTCCGGCGCCTATGAGCGACTTTGCCTTGGCCACAAGCGCCGGGTAATCGGGGGAACGGTCTTCGCGACAGGGAGTCATTAACGCTGGGATACATCCTTGAAACAGGGGCATGTTCATCTTGGGTATTCCTTGGCGGCAATCCGGATGTGTTCGCGTAATCAGATGACGTCGGTTGTTGATGAGAAGATCATAGCGAGGTCATCAGGAGGATTCGAAGTCTCCGGGCTCATTGCCACCAGAAGGGACGAGTTTTACGAAGGGAGATGGGGGACCAATTCGATTCGGACAGGTGAAGCCCAAGTCACAACAGCGTCCACCACGCTTGAACGCGGTCAAGGAATCGGCGAAACCAGACATATCCGATTGCGGCTCTCCCACACTCGATTCGGTAGTGGACAGCCGTGCCCGGTCGGACGGGTTCGCGAAGGGAGACCCGAACGGACATGGGCAGCGTCGGGGTCCGCCCCGTGGCCATCACGAGTTGCGGAGAGAATTCCTGGAAGCTCGCAGCGATCGGAGTTTCCGGGGAGTCCACCGTGACGATGGTGACATTCGCATGGCCACGATCAACTGACAAGACGGCCGGGCTGAGGTCCCGATGGTCAAGTTGCAGTTCAGCGACCCATTCCCCTTCCAAATCCGCGACCGTGAGGAGATGGTCTGTTCGACGGACGGGCCGAGTCGGCAATAGCTGTTCCGTCTTCCACGTGAGAACGGTTCCATCGATCGGACTGGCGATCATCAGTTGTTGTTGGCGCTGATTCACAATCTCCATCTGGAACTGGAGGTTGTCACGAAGGATCTTCAGCTCTTCAGCACGGGCATTGAGTTCCTCGACGGACGTCCCTCCTGAGAGTGTCCCACGAGGATTCGACCGAAGTGTTTCCAGATCCTCAATCTGCCGCGAAGTGGTTCGGTGTTCCCCCTGGAGACGGGTGAGCTCCCATTCCAGTTCGGGACTTCGCAGTTTCAGGAGCGGCGACCCCCGTTCCACGGTTTGGCCATGGCGGATGAAGAGCTCGGCGATTTCCCCGTCAGCATTGGCGAACACTTCGCGGCGATGCCGGGGTTGGAGTTCCCCCATTCCCACGATGACGAGGTCGGTCTGAATCGATATGAGGCACCAGACTCCACAGACAAGGAGAGCGGTCACGACAACCGCGAAGAGTCCTCGACGACTCGTCAGTGACTCGATGAAACGTCGGGCCAGTCCGGACCTAGCTCGTTGATAATCTAAAGAATTTCGCAGCGCGGTCGCGGCATGAGGCGCCGCGAGCGTGAGTTGTTCAACGGATCGAACCGGTGAGTGGAATTCGAACTGTTCGAAAACCAGGGAGCCGATTGGTTCCTGTCGTAGGGGAACGTTCGTGTTGAACAACGGAACAATGGCAATCCGTTGCAGCTTTCCCCGATTGAGATGCTCCTGGAGAGGGGCAGATTCGCTCTCAGAGGAATTGGCCGTTGCTTGAATCGAAGTCTCGCGTAGACGAATTCGTCCCAGCAGGCGTTCCAGATCCCGGATCGCCCCAGCCCGGCGATCGTAGGTTTCCAACCCGCTGATTGCTTGGATTCTCCAGCGTCTGCCACATCGAACCGCTAGGGTGACCCGATCCCAACCGGACCATGTCTTGGTTTCATTCGCGATAGCAAAACTGGCCTTCTTCAGGTTCAGATATTGATGGATCAGGGAGAGCCAAGTGGCGAACGGTTGCTGCTCTTCCAGAGAGATCGGTGAGTTGGAAGCGTCCAAGGTTTCGATAACTTGGGAGACGGCCCGGACAACGTTCTGTGTGTCCGTCTCATATTCCAGGGGAAAGAATAGTTCCAGGACAAGCGTCTGATTGCCCCCAAAGACGGGGACGAGCACGATCCGGAGTTTTTTTGGGGGGGAATCCGGATCGTTGCTTTGAAATTGAGCGGTGAAGGATTTCGCCGTGCTTTCCTGTAATGCCTCCGTTAGCTTTTCGGAGTGTCCTGGCCAGGCCGAATGGACAATTTCCAGGGAGTCCTTTCCGAAGCCTAGTTCACTGATCCCCGCCCAATGTTGATCGTCCGCGTTCCAACTCCAGACGGCCCCAGCGGCAGCCTGCGTGAGGCCGACAACGGCTTTCAGAAATCGTGGATCGCTGGACATGGCTGCAAGTGTGTCGACTTCGCAAGCCGTCGTCTACATCTCAAGGCTTTCGTCGTGTTGTTTCGAACCTGTCATGACTCTCTGTTCGAGGCCGCTCCGAGTTCCCGCCGGCGTGCGGTCGGATTCGAGTTCCGAGTGATCCCAGATGGAATGAATCAGCAGAAGAAGTCAGCGAAATGGAGAAAGCCGCGACCGATACCTCGAAGGCTCGAACAGCGGCTTCCCCACAGTGAATTCGAATCCCGAATTCGATGAATGGTCAGGTCATCAACGCGAATTGCCTTAGTGGACTGTCAATCCCGAAATCCCGGGTTGATGAATGCACAACGAGCGACAACAGAGCGGGTTACGTCGAGAACCACTCCCATTCAAAGCCTTGACAAGGCACTAAATTCGAGATTGCCTGACTACGCACTCCGTGGTTTGGAATAGGAGATATAGGCGACCAGTACGATCACCGCTCCAATCACAGACATCAGGAAACTGGACGGCTGAAGCAGGTTCCCGCCATTGAAAAGAGCGGAAATCGCCCCGCCTGCGAAGGAGCCCAGCACTCCCAATGCAATTGTCGACAACCAACTCATCGCTTGC
>JAGQQQ010000994.1 GCA_020426125.1 Planctomycetaceae bacterium | reverse complement strand
TCTCGTCCGCAGGCTTCTCGTCCGCTGGCTTCTCATCCGCTGGCTTCTCGTCCGCTGGCTTCTCGTCCGCTGGCTTCTCGTCCGCTGGCTTCTCGTCCGCTGGCTTCTCGTCCGCTGGCTTCTCGTCCGCTGGTGTTGGCGTCGGCTCGGGAGTGTCTGCCGACCCCGATGTTGACTCGTTGTCAGCCGGTTCTTGTTGGGGGCGACGTGGGCGGGCGTTGCGTCGAGCCTCGAATTCTTCCGTATCGACGAAGCCGTCTTGATTGGTATCGATTTCCTCGAAGTTTTCTCGCATCCGCTCGGGAGCTTCTTCTTGACTCAGTTTTCCATCCCCATCGGCATCAAACTGCATGGGATCGAATCCGCCCCCACCGCCTCCTCCTCGTTGAGGGCGGGGACGGTTCTCAATTTCCTGAGCATTCAACAGGCCATCCCCATTGGTATCGATCTCGCCGAAGCGATCCTTCCAAAATTCTGGAGCTTCCTCAAGACTGATGTTGCCATCCGCATCCGCGTCGAACTGCATGGGGTCAAAGTTTCGCCCCCCTCCCGGGCCACCTTCCCCACCAGAACCTCCGCTGGGTCCGCCACCCATGCCTCCCATTCCTCCGGGCATCGCCGCCTCGTGGTCAACTTCCGCCTCGGTTCCGTCATCTTCCGTTGCAACGGCTTCCACCGGTTCCGGCGCATCGGCTGTTTCCAGGCCAAGAACAACATTCTCTCCGGTGTCGTACTTAATGGTAATCTCCCCGTACTTCTTGAGGAGTCCCTTCCACTCATAGGTGACCGAACTGACGAGTTCCGCGTTGTTCGACCCAACCTTCTTTCCCATGACCACCATCTTCTCGGCCGCGTCCAGAGTAAGGGGTTCCGGATTGTCACTGTCATCCTTGTCGAGTGCAGCCTGCAAGCTGTTCAACGTATTGGTGTAACTGAAGCGTGCGACCGCCTCGGAGCCAACGAGAATGACGCCGATCGCGATTAAGCCCCAGACAATGACACGTTCGACGGGATTTCGGGCCGGTCTTCCGGTTTCGGCCGGGGGGGGAGATGTGGTCTGGCCAGGCTGAGTTTCGCGAGCATCTGACATTGCGCTTGTCCAAAACAGAAATGGAGAGAAGAGGAATTCCCATGACACAAGTTTCGTGATGATACATTTCCCGTTACCCATTGAGAACTCACTGATGTGTCTCTCGCCGTCGGTGAATGGGATCGGAAACGACGCCCCTCGCAATTTCCCCCGGTGTCCCTTGCGACTGACAGATGTCAGTGGCATGATGCCACATGACGACTTCCCCCCGAAAGAGTCGATGGGCGTTCGGCCCCTGCTCCTGAAATCAGAAAGTCACTGTGATGCCGATTCCCGTAGAATGTCCCGAGTGCGGCGCCCGAAACCGTTTCCCGGATCATCTGGCGGGGAAGTCGGGACGCTGCAAGTCGTGTGGTGAGCGGATTCCCGTTCGAAGGTCCAAAAAGAAGTCAAAGAAGAAGTCCCATTCGGGCGGTCTGGGACTCGTCGTCGGAGCGGTCGTGGGGGGCGTTGTTGTCATCGTCGGGCTGATTGCCTTTCTGATGATGTCAGGCGGTCACGAAGACGGCATTGCCAACAACGAGGGAAATGCTTCCTCGTCAACCGATGAGGCGTCGCTGGATCCTATTGCGGGGCAGACCGCTGATTCGGGTGACACAAATCCCCCCATGGACTCGGCTCCGCCCCCCATTGCTCAAACTGGAACGAAAGATGTCTCTCCGTCGACGGAATCCGGTTTCACCCCTTCGGAACCGAATTCGTCCAAAAGCTCTCCATCCTCCGGGTTTCAGCCGCCCGCCGCATCAGGCGCTGGACTCACGTTTGCGAAGTCTGGGAATTGGGCGGTCGCTCCCGATTCCGCTGCGCGTCCCGAGTCGATCGACGTGAGCCGGTTTCGTCCGATCAAGGTGGGCAAAGACATGCTTCGCGGGAGTGGAGTCGTTTTCCCGCCAGCGGCGAGTTCCTTTGTCGCGGTACGAACTGGGCCATCAAACAAGGCAAGATACTCCATCTCGGATCTGACCACGGGAAAAGAAGTCGGCAACGCT
>JAGQQQ010000054.1 GCA_020426125.1 Planctomycetaceae bacterium | reverse complement strand
TCAATCAAAATCCGATGTGACAACAGTTGCCAACACCACTAAAATACGAGGTCGATTGTCTCAACACGTTTTCCTGTCGTGGGCGGTTTCGAGGATCCCCCCGCCAAAAGTCGAGTTCCTGATGTCGGTTCCCGGAAGCCATATTCCCCTCGTGCGGCATGACGGGCTTTTGTCCGTTCATTTGCTCGGGATGGTTGACCTCGATGCCATGATCGGATTGCAGGAATACCTCGTTTATGAATTGAGTGGGCGAGACGACCGATCCGGAGTCCTATTCCTGTATGAACACCCTGCGTGTCTCACCATGGGGCGCGAGGCAAGCCAGACCGATATCCATGCTAGCGAAGAGGAACTCTCCCAGAGAGAGATCCCCATCCGCTGGGTGTCCCGGGGTGGAGGGGCGTTTGTCCACGGTCCAGGGCAACTCATGGCTTCACTCCTGATTCCCCTCTCGCGGCTTGGACTGGGAATCTCCCAGTATCGGAATCTCTTCGAGTTCGCGACCGCCGAGTGTTGCCGGGAATTGAAAATCGCCGTCAAACGGGATGCCGTGGCACCGGGTCTCTGGAGTCGCAACGGCCATCTCGCCTATTTTGGCGGTGCGGTGAAGTCCTGGATCAGCCTTCATGGAATGGCGTTGAACATTTCGACCGATTCACGACTGCTCGCCTTGACTCACACCAATGATCAGCAGATCCCCGCGGTCAGCATGCGGTCGCAGCGATTGGAACCGGTGCGGATGGCGCGAGTTCGAGAGCTTTGGATGCGCCATCTCGCGGTGGCCTTCGGTTATGAATTGTCCGATGTCTCGACCGGTCACCCATTGCTCAAACGGGCCGTCCCGTCTGGAATTCGGAATTCCGAAAGGGAAGCCCGAATCGCGTCTGTTCCCGAACTTTGATCCTGCAATTCGCTCCCCGCATTTTTCCGAACAAAGTATTGATCCATGTTTGAACTTCCCATCGTGGAACAGTCTGGTTGCAGTTCCCACGCGGCTCCCTCCTTGGAGAACGAACGGCGTCGTCTTCCCAAGTGGCTGAAGCGGCCGATGCCCAGCAGCGATATGATGTTCACCAGCAGCATCATCGACGACCTGAATTTGGAAACCGTGTGCGAGAGTGCGAAGTGTCCCAATCGTACGGAATGCTGGTCCCAGCGGACGGCCACATTCATGATCTTGGGGAATGTCTGCACCCGTCCCTGCGGATTTTGTTCGGTCCCGAAGGGGAAAACAGAGACCATCGAGGAGGACGAGCCGGAACGGGTCGCCGAGGCCGCCGCCCGACTGGGATTAAAACACGTCGTGATCACCTGCGTCACGCGTGACGATTTGCCAGATGGAGGGGCGGAGCATTTTTATCGCTGTGTCTTGGCAGTCCGGGAAAGAACGGGAGCCGCCATTGAAGTCTTGACGTCGGACTTCCTGGGGAATCGGCGAGCCATCAGCCGTGTCATTGAATCCCGCCCCGATGTGTTTAATCACAATACGGAAACCGTTCCCAGGCTTTATGACCGAGTCCGTCGGAATGCGGACTACCAGAGGACGCTCGATCTGCTGGCTCAGGTCAAGGAAGAAGCTCCGACCATGCCCACCAAAAGTGGACTCATGCTCGGCTTGGGGGAGACCATTGAGGAGGTTCTCGACACGGCCGCAGACCTGCGAGCGGTTGGCGTTGAGATGATCACGCTGGGGCAATATCTCCAACCTTCGGCGGATCAGTTACCGGTCGAGCGGTTTGTCACTCCCGAAGAGTTCGACCTGATTGGTGAGGAATGTCGGAAACTGGGATTTTCCATGGTCGCCAGCGGCCCGTTTGTGCGTTCCAGTTACCATGCCGGGGAAATGGCTGACGAACTGCGGGCATGAGTCCGCTCAACTGACTTGTATCGCACTTACGAACCAAAAATGCTCGCGAAGCCGGAACCTCGCGAGCCTTGGATTTTCAGACCCGGATCGGCCCGGGGCGCCCTCCTTGGCGACGTCGGTTATCTGCGAACACGCAATCGGTAGCTGCGGTTGTTTTGATCAAAGTCAGCCGCTGTCAATTCGCGTTCGAATTGAATGTCATCGTAAGCGTAAAACTCGACAAGTGTCTCCTCGTCGATCGTCTCCGGATTCACGTCACGGCCCCAGCAGAAATTCTTCACGCAAACCGGCATCCCCAGTTCCTTGTCGATGAACATCGTCGATTTGCGATAGTCTGGATTTGCTTCCTCCGAGTCGTATTCACAGTTAAAAAGGTAGCAATCCCGATCATTGAACTTCTGATTGTCGTGCAACTCACAGCGAAATCCTTCCGCCCTTTCGAGGTCCTTCTTTTGATAGCTGAGGATGGTCTTCGCCAGACCAAGAATTCCGATTTTCGTCACGGGGTGACGAGACTCGGACATGGCCATCGATCCCGTGGGATCCAAAGACAGGACTCCCGTCAGTCGCCCACGGATCCCGCCCGGTTGCACGAGGAGGTTTCCGTCATTCAAACCATCGACGTAGATGAGCTGTCGACCGGAATCTCCCGTCAGCCATTTCATGTAAACGCTAAATGGCTCATGCCGAAGCTTGAGTTCAATCGATTGGCCTTCACTGAGTAGTCCGCCGACCCGTTCCTGTTTGAACATGGTTGCGGTGTAGTTTGAAACGTTTTCAAATCCCTTGACTCCCGTGGCGATTGTATGGGAGGCCATCTTCAGAGCCCAGATTCCGCGCAGAATGTGGGGATCGGAGGCCGGTTCAAGTTCTTGGGGGTCAGACGATACTTCGTTCTGATTCGATGTTTGCTTGAGTTCGGGGGCCGGAACGACCGGAGGAAGGTCCATCATCGGGGGCGCGAATGGCACGCCCCGATCTTGCGGACTGGCTCCAACGCACATCGGGTCAAAATTGATTTGGGCGATTCCGACCACACCACCCATGACAAGCATGGCGAGCAGGTTACGGCGAATGGGACAACAGGATCGTCGCGACTGCGGCATGCGGCGGCACCTGGCAGATAAGGGGAGATCGAAAGGGTAACTGGCTTGAGGCTGCCCACGTTCACACCTCGGTGCCATGATTCACTTCAAGAGTAGATCGGCCCCGGGCGCGCCCGTCCGGCAAAAAAAGCGACTCGCGCGTCCTAGCCGTCTCGTTACCGTCAATGGGGACGGTTGACAATGTTTCTCTAACCGTCAGCCTTTATGACAGGCAACGGGACGAAAGAACCAGGTTGTCCTACAATCTTGCGGAGAGACACGAGACGGCGATGCCCACCCCACATGAACTGGTTGTCCTGGAAAGTTGCGACGGCTGTACTGCCTGTTGCCTTCCCCAAGGCGCACCACCTGACTATGTCGCGCTGCGTATCAATCCCCATTTTGCCGACGATCCGTCATTCGAGGAGGATGTCCAGCGGCTCAATCAGCTTCCCTCCGAGGCAGCTCAACTTCTCGATCACTACCTGCAACAAGTGGAACGAAAGGAGATTTCCACAGACGGTCCGTGTGTCTGGCTCAACGACGATCATACGGCCTGTCGGTTTTACGACCATCGACCGTCCACCTGTCGTGTCTTCGAACGCGGCAGTCCTGGGTGTCATTACTACCGCCGACTCGCTGGCATCTGAGCAAGGGACGTTTGGCGAATTGGCCCACTCTTGTCCCCTTTGTGAATGGACTCATTCGGCTCGTTCGTGAACGAGTTTCCCGCCTAGGTAGGTTTGGAGAACCTGGGTGTCGGCGAGATCTTCAAGGGGGCAGGTTAACGGATCCCGGTCAACCACGATCAGGTCGGCCAGCTTTCCTGGTTCCAATGAGCCTTTTTCGTGTTCCTCGAATGTCAGCCAAGCATTGTTGATCGTGTAGAGACGAATCGCCTGCTCCCGCGAGATGGCCTCCTCGGGATGGATGGCGGTGTCCATTCCCCGCGGCTCGCGGGTGATCGCGATCCACATGGCAAGAAAGGGATCATAAGGGTTTACCGACCGCCGCTTACCGATCTTCTGCATATGGTCGGATCCCCCCCCCACCTTGATCTCCTTCGAAAATAAGGTGCGATAAGGCTGAAAGTAACGCATCCGATCATTGCCAAACTGCCGCAAGAGAGTTTTCCCATCCAACCAGAGCCACGCGGGTTGAAGGTCCGCGACAATCCCCAGTCGGGACATGGTCTCGATCGCCTCGGGTGTCATGAAGTTGCAATGTGTCACGCAGGGGCGGTGTTCTCGCACTTTGAAATCGTTTTCATCAATGCGGGCGTATGCATCGACCAGCGATTGAACGGCGCCATCTCCCACGGAATGCGCGGTCATTTGCAGGTCATTTTCGAGTGCCATCTTCGCAATGCGATATAACTTCTCCGGCTCGACGTACCGCAGACCCCGGTACTCCGGATCGCTGATCCCGTAGATCTCACTGACCCCCCAAGGCTGACGCATGTACGCGCTGCCGGTCAGCATTCCGCCATCGAGAAAGATTTTCACTCCCCGGATCCAGAGGTGCCGATTGGACTCGTGCCGGGGATGTGAGGCGATTTCCTGGATTTGTTTCTCAATGACCTCCAGGTTGGACCCCGCATTCACTCCCCGGGACACAAACACGCGGCAAGTGAGTTCGCCACGATTCAAAAGCGACTCATACAGTTCCACTCCGCCGGAACTGCCATTGCGGTCGGCGATGCTCGTGATCCCGGCGGCATTGTAGGCTTGAAGCAGATCTCGCAGCAGGTCTTGCTTCTGTTCCTGGTTTGGGCTCGATTCCCTTGAAGACGTTTTGATGTATCGACCGGCGCTGCGAATGATCCCGGTCGGTTCTCCGGTTTGCGGGTCCCTTTCCACACGTCCGGATTCGCCCTCGGGAATTTGAAAGTCTTTGTCGATGCCGTTTAATTCCAGTGCGAGTGAATTGAGTGCCGCGTCAGGGCCTGTGCGAAAGTAGACGGGATTTTTCGGAGCGACGGCGTCGAGTTCGTGCCGCGTCGGGAATCGCTGATCTCGTAATCGCGTGATGAAAACCTGACTGAGACGGATCCACTCGCCATCGTCCAGGGCGTCCGCTCGAGACTTCACATAGCTGAGGACATCGGCGATCGTTTCCATCTCCGGGATGGGATGGTCAAACTCAAAAACGGACGCTCCCGTCGGGTGAACATGCGAATCGATCAGCCCCGGAAGAACGGTCTTCCCTTGCAGGTTGATGACCTGCGTGGAATCGTTTGCCAATGAGGTGATCTCCTCATTGGTTCCGACGGCGAGCACCCGTTCTCCCCGAATGGCGATCGCCTCCGCGATGGAAAACTCGCTGTCCACCGTTGCGATTTTCCCATGATGCAGTATCAACGTCGGCGGATCACCAGCCCAGGCTGTCATCGAGAACGAAACAAGGAGCACAGCAGGAAGAGATGGGTAACGCATGAGG
>JAGQQQ010000993.1 GCA_020426125.1 Planctomycetaceae bacterium | reverse complement strand
GAGTTCGGTTGGCACCTCGTCCCTCTCAACCAACGGGGAGGCATTCAGGACGAGGGTTCCACTGCCGATTCCCTACGATTCGAGACGGTCCAGGACTACGAGGACTGGATTGCGCGGATGCGGGCGTTCCCCATCTACATGGACCAGACCATCGCTCTGATGCGGGCCGGCATGGACCGGCGTATCGTCCATCCTCAAGTCGTCATGCAGCGGGTCCCCGATCAGATCGCCAGCCAGATCGTTGACGATCCGACCGAACAACTGTTCTACAAACCGTTTCGAGAACTCGCTGAGGAGATTTCCCCTGCCGAAGGGGAACGATTACAGGCCGAAGCCAAGACAGCCATTGAGGAGGCCATTCTGCCGTCGTACCGAAAGTTCCGAACCTTCTTCCAGAATGAATACTTCCCCGCCTGCTTTGAGGAAGTGGGAGCGTGGCAACTGCCCAACGGCAGAGGCTTCTACGCTCAACGCTGCCGCCTGTTCACGACCACGAAACTGACTCCCGACCAGATCCACGAGATTGGACTCCGAGAAGTTGAAAGAATTCGAACCGAGATGGAAGCGATCGTCCGCGAGGTCGAGTTCGACGGGACCTTCGCGGAGTTCCTCGAGCATCTGAGGACCGAGCCAAAATACTATTATGACAATGGAGACCAGTTGCTCCGCGGCTATCTGGAAATCTGTAAGAAGGTGGATCCGCAATTGGTGAAGCTGTTCAAGCGGCTCCCGCGAATGCCCTACGGCGTCGAGGCCATTCCCGAGTATATCGCCCCCGACACGACGACGGCGTACTACCGTCCTCCCGCCGCGGATGGGACACGTGCTGGGACATACTTCGTGAATCTGTATCGTCCCGAAGTCCGTCCGAAATATGAGATGGAAGCTCTCTCGCTGCATGAAGCGGTGCCCGGACACCATCTGCAGATTGCTCTCGCCCACGAATTGGACACGCTTCCCCGGTTTCGACGTTATGAAGGATATACGGCCTTCGTCGAAGGTTGGGCACTCTATGCGGAGAGCCTCGGCGAGGAATTGGGACTGTATCAGGACCCCTATTCCCGGTTTGGACAACTCACCTATGAGATGTGGCGTGCCGTCCGGTTGGTCGTTGATACCGGTATGCACCACAAACGCTGGACTCGCCAGCAGGCGATCGATTTCTTTGCCGAGAACACCGCCAAGACACTGCACGACATCGAGAATGAGATTGACCGCTACATTGCGTGGCCGGGCCAGGCACTCGCCTACAAGATCGGAGAATTGAAGATTCAAGAACTTCGCCGAGAGGCGAAACAGAAACTCGGCGATCAGTTCGACATTCGCGAGTTTCACGACGCCGTCTTAAAGAACGGGGCCGTCACGCTTGATCTGCTTGAAGAACAAATCGACGCATGGATCGAAAGCGTTCAACAGTAGTTGCTGAGCTTGTTCGTTTATCGACAATGTTTCGCGACGCAGTTCAACTGCGTCGCAAAACGTGTCCTAACGTTCACGCACGAACCGCCGGCCCTTCAGTTCAAAACGCGGCAGCGATTCCGTCGGCACGAGATGCACCTCAGCCTGAAACTGCAATCGGTCTTTGATCTGGCGGTTGACGCGCGCCAACAGATCTTGCTTTGCGTCATCACTCGCGATCTCGGGACGGGGTTCAATCTCCAGCTTCAAATGGGGCATCGCCTTTTGCGTAACTAATGTCATCCGGTATTCGATGATCTCATCGAACTCCCGCATGATGGCGTCCATACTCGATGGGAAAAAATTGTTCCCGCGAATTGTCACCATGTCATCCGCCCGGCCGAGGATCCCGCCATCGAGTCGCAGCAGTTCGGTGCCGCTTGGACAGGGTTTCGTACTGGCCCGCACGAGATCCCCCGTGCGATAGCGAATCACCGGCTGGCTCCAGCGACCCAGGTTGGTGATAATTAATTCTCCCATCCCCCCCGGCTCCACCGGTTCGCCGGACTCGGGATCGAGAATCTCCGCGATACACTCCGTCTCC
>JAGQQQ010000053.1 GCA_020426125.1 Planctomycetaceae bacterium | reverse complement strand
GCGGAGAGTCGAATCGGCGGGGGCGGATCGATGGGAATGCGATTGATGCCCTGCGTCGGGAAATTCATCGAACTTCGCTTCTCGGGTCCGTCGCGAATCCGACAATTGACTCCGCCGAACGTTCCACGATGGGAACGCTGTGACACTGCCAAGAAAGGGATCGCAGGAAACCATGAAACTCGTCATCTATCCTCCGATCGATCATCGCCGCCTACAACTTGTCCAAGATGCAGCGGGTCCGATGGCTGTCGTCAATTGCGCCACCGATTCCGAGGCCCTGCTGGAAATTCCGGATGCGGACGCCTTTTTTGGCAAGATGACTCCCGAACTGCTGTTACAGGCCAAGCAGCTGAGATGGGTCCAATCTCCGACGGCCAGCCTGGAACACTACCTGTTCCCCGAACTGGTCGAGCATCCCTGTGTGCTGTCGAATATGCGGGGACTGTTTTCCGACGTGATCGCCGACCACGTCATGGGGATGGTCATCATGGCCGCCCGAAATCTCCATCTCTACTTGCGGCAGCAACTCCGCCGACACTGGGAGCCGATCGGGGGAGAGGCGACCCGCCAGTCATTTGCCGCTGGGCCGGGGGAGGTCAGCGACATTGACCGCAGCCACCGTCACTTGGCGGACAGTACGTTGGGTGTGATTGGGGTGGGTCACATTGGCCGGGAAGTTTGTCGCAGAGCGGCTGCCTTCGGAATGACGGTGCTTGGCGTCGATCCCATTTGCCAGTCCGTCTCCGGTGTGGTGGACGAGGTCTGGGACACTCATCGGCTCAACGACCTGCTCGCACAAAGTGACTTCGTCGTAATTGCCGCGCCCCACACGCCTAAGACGGAAAAACTCTTCCGTCTTGAGCAGTTCAGGCAGATGAAGAACTCCGCGTGGCTGATCAACATCGGTCGCGGAGCCATTGTCGATTTGCAGGATTTGACGGAGGCTTTGGAGCAGGGAACCATCGCCGGGGCCGCGCTCGATGTCTATGAAACCGAACCGCTTCCGGCAGACCATCCGTTGTGGGGGATAGAAAATGTGATCCTCACCCCGCATATCGCCGCGGCGTCCCCCCGCATCGCGGAGCGGCATCTCGAGACCCTCTTGGAAAACATTCGCCGATTCGTGGCCAATCAGGAACCGCTGACGGTCGTCGACAAACGCAAATGGTTCTAAAATACTCCGACACGACGAAAAGCCTTGTGTTAAACCCTTGAGGTCTCCCTCGTCAGATGCTGATCGTGGATTGCAATTGATCAGCCCAGAATTGCGTGGCATTGGTTCCAACCAGTGTGCCAGCCTATCCGCTCATTCGCGAAGATCCCGCCCAGAAAGAGAGAATTTCCATGTTGCAGATTCCCGTGATCCGTTGGGGCAAGCCGTATGAATCGATGGAAAAGGGCTCCGTCGTCCATTTCGAAACGGGCGAGGAACTCGCTCAAATGGACCAGGCCAACGGCGGCCTCATCAAAATGGATATGCGGAAAGCCGGTCGTGCTCGCGAAGTGTTGCGGCAATTCGATATCGAGGATCTCTGCCACAAGTGTGCGGAAGCGGCGGACGATTTTCTCGAAGCCGAACTCCCGCTTGGCAACGGCACGCAAACCCCGCAGGACTTCTGCCGCATCCAGTCCGCGACGACCGGACTTCCGGAGCACATGTGTGCGTTCAATATGAAAAAGAACGCCTTCGTTATGAAGCATATGCGAGACGTCCTCGATGCCCTGACACGTGGCTTGCCCTTTGAAATTCTGTCCAAGGGCTACGGGATGGAGTCTCGCGGAGTGATGGTCAGCTATCAGGCCACGTCTCCCGTGCTCGGAGCGGTTCTGCCGAACAACTCCCCTGGGGTGCACACGCTCTGGCTGCCGTTGATCCCGATGCAATTGGGGCTCGTCCTGAAGCCCGGGTCTCAAGAACCGTGGACGCCGTACCGGATGTATGCTGCGATGGCCAAAGCTGGGATTCCCGAAGAAGCCTGGTCGATCTATCCGGGTGGGCACGATTGTGGCAACGCCGTTTTGGAGACGTGCGAGCGTTCGATGGTCTTCGGGGGTCAGCAGACCATCGACAAGTACGCCGGCAATCCGAAAGTTCAACCACATGGGCCGGGCTTCTCCAAGATCCTGATCGGCGACGATTGTGTTGATCAATGGGAAGACTATCTCGACATCATGGTCGACAGCGTCTTTGCCAACTCCGGACGAAGTTGCATTAACGCCTCTAGCATCTGGGCTTCCCGGCACACGGAAGAGATCGCGGATGCCATCGCTCAGAAACTCGGGCCGGTTGTTCCCAAAGCGATGACGGATCCCGAGGCCTCGCTCGCCGCCTTCACCACGAAAGGGGTGGCGGAAGCGATGAATAATCAAATCGAAGAGAAACTGAAGGAATCCGGCGTCACCGAAGTCACTTCCAAATATCGGGACGGCGACCGGCTTGTGTCTCATGAACGGCACGACTTCCTCCGGCCAACCGTGATCCACGCGAAGAGTCCGGAACCATTCCTCGCCAACACGGAATACATGTTCCCATTTGTTTCCGTGGTCGAGTGCCCTCAGAAGCAGATGATCAAGTCGATTGGTCCCACACTTGTCTGCTCAGCGCTCACGGAAGATGCGGCGTGGACGAATGAACTCCTCGACGCGACCCACATTGACCGGCTGAATGTCGGCCGCGTCAAGACCATGCAACTGAACTGGCTTCAACCGCACGAAGGGAACATCATCGAATTTATGTTCCGGAACCGCGCCTTCCAAAACAGCCCGCCTCCGGCTCACTAATCTCGGTATGATGGAACCAACAAGAGAGCAGGCGCCCAGTGATTGACGGGGCGCCTGTTTTCATCGTAAGCCCGAAGCCTCGATCGCACGAGTTCTCGATGCAATCACAGACGGAAGGGCCGATGACGGAGAAAGAGGAACGGTTTGCCAAACGGGCTTTCCGGAGAGAAATTCCAAACTGATCGGGCTCGCCGCCTTCGGCCGCCGGTTCGATTCAATCACACGGCAGGCGTCTCCGCCGAATCTGGTGGAGAGAACTCATTTGGCCAGCGTCCCGCCATCAATTCTGCGACGGGCCTAGTCAGTTCAAACTGCATGAGGCCAATGCGAATGGCAGCCGTCATCGGTGTTGCGAGGAACATTCCGACGATTCCCCAGAGCATTCCCCAGAACATCAAAGCGAGTAGGACAACAATCGGATGCAGGTCGGATTGCTGCCCCATGAGCTTGGGTTCGATCACGTTGCCGCTAATGAATTGGATTCCAAAGGTGATCGCGATGACCATCGCCATCCATCCGATTCCCGCGCCGGGATGCAAGATGATGAGCGGCAACGGCAACACGCTCGCGATAATCGGACCGAGATTCGGAATGAAATTCAGCAGGAACGCCAGCATGCCGAAGGCGACCGCCATAGGCACTCCGAAAAACCACAGGGCCAGGCCGAAGGCGAGTCCCGTGAACAGGGAAATGACTGTTTTGAGCGACAGATAAGATCGAATTTGCCGATCCAGATCCCGCCAGACCGGCGACGAACTCGTATTCGCCGGTGCCCCCAAGAGGAGAAAAAAGACATAGATCAACACCACGATACCGGTCGAGAAGAGATCAAGAAACACCTGGCTGATTTGCAGGACGCCGTCGCGGATCAGCTTGTTGATGAAGTCTTGGACTCGCTCTTCTTTCGTCGGAGACTTGGGAACGGGTGGGGCATCCGCCTCAACGTCAATCGGTTGGGGTCTGCGATGTTTGACATCGGGGATCCATTCCTGCGCCCTTTCAATTAATCGAGTCACGCGAGTTTGATAGGCGGACGAATTCCGAGCGAGATCAACGACGGAGGCCCACAGGGCGGCCATCAAGATCGCGATGATCAAGCTTCCAACAAAAAATGCGATCACGGCTGCCGTGAGCCGAGTCGAAGCCACCGATCGTTGAAGCATTTCCAGGATGGGCGAAACGCCACTGACCAGAAACACCGCGACGACGAATGGCACCAACACCGGCCTGAGCCAATATGCTGACAACGACGCGAAGACCGCCACTAGGAACAGGAGGCAAGCCGTTTGCACGCGTTGCTCGGAAACCTCGATCATGAAACTGGAGCCGTCGGCGGACTTGGGAGAACAGGGAAGAGCAAATCAAGACGGGGAAGCCAAATGCTCGGCTTCCCGACGAAGTTGACGAACTCAGTCAGTTCGCACTTTCACCTGAAGTGCGCTCAACATCTTGGTGATGGCCGTTTCCTTCGAGTTGATGAAGAACACATTGTCCAGGACGATCGCCCGGGGTTCATTTCTCGGATGGAGAATCAGCCGACCGGACCCCGCGAGGATGTACTCGAAGACATCGTTAATCTCTTTGTCAATCTTCAGATTGGGCGAGGAGAACCGTTCGAGATCGCTCATGATGCCATGGTGATGGAGCAACTCGTTGGGGCGAACCTCCCAGTAATCGAAGTTCGCGGCGATGTAAACTCCAACGTAGATGAACCCCATCGCGATCGCGAAGATCAGATAAAACGTTGCATTCGCCGCCGGATGGAACCGGGCAATGAATGCCTCCAATCCTGGGATCAGATCTGGCATGGAATTCGCCACTAACATAAAGCCCAATACCACAGCGACAACCAGTGCGAATAACAGCAACGAGGTCGCCCGGGGAAAGTCAAAAGACAATACGACGAGATTGAGC
>JAGQQQ010000992.1 GCA_020426125.1 Planctomycetaceae bacterium | reverse complement strand
AAGGGCGAGTTCAAGGGAGCTTGAACTTGCCGCTCACTCCCCGCGGAATCGAGCAGGTCGAAGATATCGTCTCCCTGTTGCGAGAAACGGAACTTTCCGCGATCTACGCGTCGCCAACCGAACCGGCTCTCTCGACTGCTGAGCGGATTGCGACCGGCCTTCATCTTCCCTTAAAGATCAAGGACGACCTCGCCAATCTCGACTTTGGATTGTGGCAGGGGCTCTCGGTGACAGAGATTCGCCATCGCCAACCGCGGGTTCTTCGACAATGGGAAGAGGCCCCCGCGTCAGTATGCCCGCCTCAAGGGGAAACCTGGGACCACGCCTGGCGCCGAGTTGAGCATGCCCTTCATAAACCCATTCGCAGGGGGCAGGACTTCGCCGTCGTCGTTCCCGAACCATTGGCGACCCTCGTGACGTGTCTGCTCTACGGGGCAGAATCGGCAATCGACTGTCCGCTGAGTGGACACCTCGGGGAAGGACGAGTTGAGGAAATTACCGCGAGGTGCGGTGAATCCAAGGTGCCGATCTGGTCTTGGACTCGACACGAGGTTCGAGAATCCCGAAAATAACGTGGTCCCGATCAATGTGAGGCGGAGCAGGTTCGTGTTCCGTCTGGCATTTTTCGCTGACGAAGTCACGGAGTTTGAGTTCCACCATCGGAGGAGATTTCGAACATCCGTTATCCATGCCCATCCAACGCTCGTCCGGTCAACACCTGTCTCCCTGGGAAGTTGCCAGCGTATTTCAGATCCTGGCCAACTCTCGTTAAACGGTTTGAGACTCGGATGCACGTGTCTTCACTCTTTTGTTTCCTATGAATTTGCCGACTTCCGCCGCGGACAAGGCCCCCTTGCCCCAAGATGAAACGTCGGGCCCACCTAAAAAACGGGGGGTCCCCGAAGGTCTCTGGTTGCGCTGTCCGGCCTGTTCGGCGACGATTTTTCGGAAGCACCTGGAGAAAAACTTTGACATGTGCCCGGAATGCGAGCACCACTTTTATGTCAGTTGTCGTCGACGGATCTCGCAGTTGCTTGACGAGGAAAGTTTCGAGGAATGGTTTCCCGGCCTGATGCCGACGGATCCTTTGGGGTTTAACGATAAGAAGCCCTATTCCCAACGG
>JAGQQQ010000991.1 GCA_020426125.1 Planctomycetaceae bacterium | reverse complement strand
ACGAAGAACGACATGAATCCCAGTTTGATCCCATACTTCTTGACGAATTGATCCTGGTATTGCTCGCGCAGCTGTTTGATTGCCGACATGTCGCATTCATTGAATGTGGTCAGCAGTGCCGCGTTCGACTGAGCCTCGACGAGGCGGCGAGCGATCGTCTGGCGCATGGGAGACATGGGAACCCGGCGTTCCTCACGAGCCCCGGCTCCAACAACTTCGGGAGTTTGCTTCCCCCCTTCAAGAGCGCGTTGGACATCTTCCTTCAGGACTCGGCCACCTGGCCCGGAACCGGCCACGCCAGACGGAGAAACTCCTTCCTGGCCTGCAAGTCTCGCGGCGGCAGGCATGACATGAGCGGTTGACGGAGATGAGGTCGGCGAGGACGCTTGCGCGGGATGGGCGGTCGCCTTTTCCGCAGCCTTGTTGTCACCTCCGGAACTTGATTCGGCCGTGCCGGACGGCTTCTTTCCGGGCTCCAAGACTGCGATGACGTCCCCAATTTCCGCAGTGGATCCTGCTTTTTTGGAGATCGATTTGATCACACCTGCCTGGGGAGATGGGACGTCGAAAGTCGCCTTATCAGTCTCAAGTCCGACGAGGTTCTGATCCACGTCAACCCAGTCTCCCTCTTGGACGTACCATTCTCCAATAAAGACTTCACTGATGGATTCCCCAACCGAGGGAACCTGAATTTCCACCGACATGCCGATGTTCCTGACCAATCCGGACTCTAAAAACGAGCGCTGATGTTTTCCAGCGGGGGATCCCCCCTATGTGGAAGATCATAGCGAGCGGCTTGTCGAATTCGCATCGTCTTCATGGGATTTCTTGGGAATTCCGGTTCGGTCCCCTCTTCCACTCTGACCGAAACCGCATGTGTCAGTCGCGAGCCCAATCCGGTCGAACCGTCTCGAATTCCGTGAAATCATTCGTCGAGGGGTGATGAAATCCGATCTTCCACGCATGAAGACACATGGTTTCTCCGACCGACAGCGTCTGGGCCGTTCCGATGCGTCGGTCAGGAAGATAGAGGGGATCACCGACGATCGGGGTTCCCAGATGCCAGAGATGGACTCGGAGTTGGTTTGTGCGACCCGTTTCCGGGACGGCGAGAATCAGCGAGGTTCCATCCGGATTGTGATGGAGGCACTCGAATCGGGACCGGCTGGGAAGTCCGCCTTCCTCATCGATGGTTCGCCCACCACAGTTTGCCGGCTCTCGCGAGATCGCCGCTTCGCAGACGGTCTGCTTCCATTCGACGTTGCCGTGGACCAAAGCAAGATACGTTTTGGTCACTCGCCCTTCCTCGAACTGCGGCTGCAAAACCCTCGCGACCGAACGTGTTTTCGAGAAAACGATCAGTCCCGTGGTGTTGGCATCGAGACGATGAGCCGGTTTCAGGACTTGGGGACGGTAAACTTCGTTGAGGATCCATTGCAACGAATTGCGATGGAAACGCCCAGAAGGATGCACGGGCAGGGGAGCTGACTTGTTGACCACAACGATCTGGTCATCTTCGTAGAGGAATTCGACCTTGGCATTTACGTCCGGTTCGGTGGTCCCGGGATGAAGATGGGCGAACTGCTCACCCGCACGCACGGGCTTGTCGCCTCGAACGGGGCGATACTTCTGGTGAATCCGTCCCTCGTCGCATTCGCGCTCCCAATACCCTTCACCGAGATGAGGATGAGCATTCCGAAGATAGTCCAGCAGGGTGAATCCGTCGAACCGCTGCGCGACATTCAGCGGACGAACATTGTTATAGGGGATGCTTCCCGGGAGCGGAGATGTTATCCGATCGAGTTTCCGCCTCCGATTGCGGAGCCGAAGTTCCAACTGCTCCTGTTCATCCAGATGGCAGTGAGGGCATGTATGGGGGGGATCGTAGTGCGGAGACTGCTGATCCTCCACCGTCAAGGGAGACAAGCAAGCGTAACACTGTGTGGTCTTGGTCTCCCTGAGATCGGAGCCCAGAGCAACTCGCTTGTCGAAGACGAAGCATTCGC
>JAGQQQ010000005.1 GCA_020426125.1 Planctomycetaceae bacterium | reverse complement strand
AAAAAAACAAACGGCCTCCTGGAAAGTCTCCAGGAGGCCGCGTGCATTCGGATCGAATCCGGCATTCTGAGTCGGGTTCGCCCTGGGCGAGTCCGGCGAACCGGTCGAACGCCACTGAGGTTCGCAGGTTTAGTCCCAGTTTTTGGGATTCAGGAACCACCACCAGCGGTCGGTCTTGGAATCGAATTTCAGGCTCCAGTAGCCGTCATCCCATTCCAGGGTCGATTTCCGCCATCCGAGGGGCACCTGCGGATAGGGGTAATAAGGTCCGATGTACGGCCACGCACTGGCATCGTACTGGCTGGGGTAGGTCACGGCCGCATAGTTGTCATATGGAGCATAGCTCGGCCATGCGTATTCCGGAACATACGGCTGGTTGTAAATCTGATGGCTCACGGGTTGAGCGTGGCCGTATTGGGGAGGAGCGGTCACGGGAGCCGGTCCCCCTTGTGGTCCGACGCCAGGAGAGTAAGGTCCACCGGGAGCCTGACCCTGCATCTGCTGAATCGGGCCGCCTGGCATGGAACCTCGCTGCATGGGAACGCCCGGCATCGGAGGCCGCTGCGGCCCGGGACCCATTCCGGGCTGTGGAGCATATTGCGGAGGATACTGGGGAGCGTACTGCGGTCCCATCGGCGGTTGGCCGTAAGGGGCGTACCCGGCAGTTTGCTGAATCTGATTCGGCTGACCTTTGACAGTCAACTTGTTGAGCACTTGATTGACACCGGGGACCGATTCCGTCGCCCGTTGTGCCCGCGCGGCTTGTTCCTGATTTTCGACATTTCCGATCAGGCTGGCGATGCCGCCTTTGAACCGGACTTCGATGTCATAGCCGCTTAAGCCAGAAGTCGACAGGGACTCGGCGATGTTCTGGGCGACTTCCTGATTGTTCGAGACCGGTGCGGACTCGAAGCTGGTCGGAGTCACCTGACCGCGAGGCATTCCCTGAGCAACGGCGTGCTGGACGGGACCAGCAGGCTGTGTGGCAGAGGCCTGTTGGATCGGGCTCTGGGTCGCGGGCATGGCGGTCATCAGCTGGAGCTGATTTTCGACCGTCTGGACTCCCGGCACCTGGCCGACGATGCGGCTGACGAGGGCCTTCTGAGAGGCGTCCTTGATTTCCCCGCCGATCGTTGCGACGCCGGCCTTGTACTCGATCGTCACATTTTTGTGAACGAGTCGAGCCTTGCCCAAGGCCTTCGCAATCTCTTCGGCGACTTGTTGATTACTGCGTTCCGGCGATTCCGAGGTTGCTTCCTGTGCGGCAGGCTCTGCTCGCAGGAAGTCCAACGGTCCCGCCATGGTCAGGCTGGGGGCCGCTGCGAGCAACCCAAGGCCTAACGCCCATTTCCGTGGCAGAAGCATGGACTCACTCCTTCAGTCTTTGTGAGTGTTCCGCGGTCCACCCCGGTTGGGTGAACTCGAACCGGTCAGCCGGCGCGGACTCGATCGAATGACGTTGTCTTTCTCATCGGACAGGATGATCCGTCTGGATGAGTTATTCTGTTTTTTTCGTCTTTTCCGCCTCGAGAATTCGGGAAACTTCGGGATCCCCTTCAAGTGGGACCGCATTTTCCCCACCTGATCGGCCTTGGCCACCAAGACAAGCCCGGTTTCGCTCGGCCATCGGCAAATTCGGCCATTCGAGAAAGTCTCGCGTTGCGAGGTATTCCTGTGATGCCCGCCTTTGAAGAATTCGTGAACGCAGAGGACACAGAGATACGGAGGACCGCAGAGGAGACTTCCTGGGCCAAAGACGTTCGCCGGAACGAAACTTCCTGGTGGGACAGGATTGCATCCTGTCAACGACAGCCTCGAAACCTATTCGACCTGGCCTGTTTGGGATGCTTTCATCCCCCCCTCGCCAAACTCTGCGGCTCTCAGCGCCCTCTGTCCTCTCTGCGCTAAAAAAGGACCTTACGGGAATCTTCACGCTGTCGTGAAAGGGCTGTCGCTTGGCAGAATTGTCCCACCGACCGAATGGAGGACTTCGTCACTGGTCCGAAAAACACATCCACGTTCATTGAGAAGTCCACCCGGTCTTCGATTACACTTGGCGAAAAGCGATCAGACTCTCCCAACAGCGAGGAATGGAGCCGTGGCGAAAACTTATCGAGTGGGCATCATCGGACGGACCGGGAAAGGGAACTACGGCCACGGTGTCGACGTCGCCTTTACCAAACTGGAGAACGTCGAGGTTGTCGCCGTTGCCGACGAGGACAACGCCGGACGGGCCGCCGCAATGAAAAGAACCGATGCTTCCCGCGCCTACGCCGACTTTCACAAAATGCTGAAGACGGAAGAACTCGACATCGTGGCGATCTGCCCTCGCTGGATCGACCAGCACCACGAGATGCTCTTGGCCGCCGCCGAGGCCGGATGTCACATCTATATGGAGAAGCCGTTCTGTCGAAATCTCGCCGAGTGCGATGACGTGGTCAATCAATTGCAGATGCGGCACCTCAAACTGGGGATTGCCCATATCAGCCAGTATTCGCCGGTTTTGGACGCTGTCCAAAAAGTCATTCGCGCCGGTGAGATTGGAGAAGTTTTAGAACTGCGGGGACGAGGCAAGGAAGACCGCCGCGGGGGCGGAGAAGACCTCTGGGTTCTCGGCTCCCACATCTTTGGGTTGATGCTCAGCCTCGCAGGAGGCAAACCGGAGACTTGTTCGGCGACAGTCCTCAGCGATGGCCATCCCGTAACCAAAGAGGATGTTGTCGACGGTGCCGAGGGGATTGGCCCCCTCGCGGGGGACAACCTCCAGGCCCGCTATCAATTCTCGAACGGAGCCTTTGGCCATTTCTCCTCAAGACGGAATATGGGGGGAAGCCCGTCGCGATTCGCCTTGCAGGTATTTGGTTCCAAGGGAATCATCGAGCTGGCGAGTGGATACCTGCAACCGGCGTCCATCCTCCGCGACAGCAGTTGGTCTCCCGGCCGCTCGGGAAAGTCCTGGGAAACCATCACCTCCGCCGGGATCGGGAAGCCGGAACCTCGAACCGACGGCAACTACGAAGGGGGACACATCGCCGCCATTCGGGATCTGATCGCTGCGATTGAAAACGAACGGCCCACGAAGTGTGACGCCGAGAACTGCCGAGACATCATTCAGATGATCGCGGCGATTTTTGAGAGCCATCGCCATGGAGGTTGCCCCGTCGCCTTGCCTCTGGAAACCCGTGAGAACCCGTTGACATTGTTGTAATGGGCCTCTTCAATGCGGCTCTCACACATGGAAAATTCGCAGCACTCGAATGTCATGTCCGCAGAAACATCCGACCGCCTTGCCCAACTCGTTGACCGTTGCCAACTCCTGATGGCCCACGCCTGGGTGGTTCGAGCGTTTGTCCGGCATTCGGATGAAGTCGAGGACTTTCCCGAACTGGGCGAGATTGGCAGGGCGGTTTTCGATCTCTCCCGAGCCCTGGAAACACGCGTGGATGATCCCCCGGCGTATTTCAAGATGCTGGAAAAGAAACTGGGCAAGTTTCGCACAGCGATCGAAAAGTTCGCCGAAGATGCTCCGAAGGCGTCTTCACATACGAACTTCGCTCAGTGCGTCGTCTCCATCCGCGGCTGCGTCACGGGACTCGCAGCGTGTCTCGATGAAGCCAGAAGCAGCGAATGAGTGAGTTTAGCCGGTGGCCTTCGGCCACCGCTGTAACGCCTTCTAACGGCGATGTCATTTCTTACGAAACGGCTCTGATGTCACGATAAAGCGAATCAAGGAACGCAGTGTGCCATTGTGGTTGTTGAGGTGGTCGACCGCCGCTTGAACGTGGACGCGGTCGGCGACGCCGAGTTCCCGTCCTAGGGCATAAGTGAAGAGTTTCCCGGCGAGGCAGGACTGAAAGAGTTCTCTTTGCTTCAGCAATTCTTGTTGGAGTCCTGTGACGCCGACGAATTCGGTGCCATCGAGGAGCTTGGCACTGGCATCAATGAGGGGGTCGTTCTTCCCGATCCGACCCTTGTAGCCGAACCCCTCTTGTGTGCGGAACTCCCCAGCCGCGTTGAAGTTCTCCAGCGAGAATCCGAGCGGATCGATCTTGTTATGGCACCGGGCACATTGCGGCAACTCGCGGTGGATCTCTAATCGCTGGCGAACGGTCGCTTTGTCGATGCCCGGAACTTTGGGGGCGATATCTCCGGCATTCGCGACGGGAAGCCCCGGATCGATTCCCAGAATGTTCTTCATGACCCATGTTCCACGTTTCACTGGTGACGTGCGAGTTCCGTTTGACGTGATGGTCAACATCGACGCTTGTGTCACCACACCTCCACGAGCGACTCCATCAGGAACGGGCACCCGTCGAAAGTGGTCCCCTTTGACTCCGGGAATGCCGTAGAACCGGGCCAGCCGTTCATTGATCACCACGAAATCCGATTTGACGAGGTTCATCACGTCAAGATCATGCCGCAGGATCTCCTCGAAGAACTTTTCAGACTCCTGGACGATCGACAGTTCCAGGTGCCGGTCATAGCGCGGATAGAGATCCTCCGCTGGCGGATTGGCCCCGACTTCCCGAAGGCCGAGCCATTGGCCAGCGAAGTTCTTAACGAACTCCTGCGACTTCGGGTCCGCCAGCATTCGGTCCACCTGCTGGACGAGGACATCGGTGTCCGTCAACCGCCCTTGCTCCGCGAGTTCAAACAACTCGTCATCCGGCATTGACGACCAGAGAAAATAGGACAACCGCGAAGCGAGTTCGAAGTCCGTGAGTTCTCGCGTGGTCTTCTCTGTCGCCGTGACATCTTTCGCGGCAGGCTCTGCGAGATAGAGGAACTCGGGTGAGATCAACACGGCAATCAGCGGCGTTTTGATTGCTTCCAAGGGACTCGGAGCTTCGTCTTTCGCCTGCTCCCAGAGTGAGAGCTTCTTGTGGACTTCATCGTTGGACACGGGACGCCGGTAGGCGCGCTCCATAAACCGCGTCAGAACTTGACGAACATCGTCGCGGGAAAAGGCGTCCGCACCGGCAAACCGTCCGAGAATGTGTCGATGCCCAGCGGGGGGCCATTCGTCGTAAACGGGGCCTTCAATCTCGAACCAATCCACCCACAATTCCGGACGGGCAAATCCGTCATTCCCCTGCATCCAGAAGTTTTCCAGTTCCCTGGGAACGCTGTACGCATACTCGATTGTGATCCCGGCTTTTTCCGTCGTGAAGGGAGTTCGAACTTCATAAACCTGCGGCTTGTCGAGCGGCGCGGCCACGTCGAATTCGTCGATGACTCGTGGTTGTCCGCCGAGGTTAACAATCAATTTGAGACGCGGAGGGCCGTAGTTATACATGCGATCGGTACGGAAATGTTCGAGGTCGCGGTCCAGTTGTTCATTCAGCCACTGCTCTCCTTTGGGATTCTTCTCAAGTTGCTCCCTGCGGCGATGCTCCAAGAACTTCTTGGCACTTTGCACGACTTCTTCCCGGGTTGGTACGACTGCCGCCGCACGAATTCGAATGACATACTCTCCCTCATGCGGCAGTGCGAAGTCCCGGGCATTGAGTTTGCGGTCCCAGCTTTCGTGGTGCATCACCTTAAAGCCGTCTTGAGCGGCGTTCTTGCCGCCGTTGACGATCACCCGTTGGCCATCGTACGTCACGCGGTTTGAGTCGGAGTCGCCCGAGTCCGGCTCGAATCGCCACTTGAGCACGGGCGGCCGGTCCCCTTCCGTCAACGCGTCATCGAGAATGGCCCTCGCAGCACTGAAGTAGAGTTCCATGTGCAAGGGAGAAATGGTCAACGCGGAGCCGTTGTTGTCAAATCCCCCGGCGGCGGGATCCATGGGGAAGCCGCTGACATCGAAATCGACCCCGGTCAGATCGCGGATCGTATTGCGATACTCATCCCGGTTGAGCCGGCGGAGGACAATCGCCGAATCCCGGCGAAGCAACTCCGCACGTGTCATCTGTTCGGTGATCCAGTCAACGACCGCCGCGACTTCTTCAGGGGACGGCTGTTTCTCAGACTCCGGGGGCATTTCATGGCTATTCAGGACGTTGACGATTTCTCCCCAGTGCTGCTTTGCGACAAGATTGAGAAAGTCGTTCGCGGGGCCGTTGTCGAGCCGTAGATCAGCCTCCGCCTCGTCGGGACCATGGCAGGCGACACAGTGCTTCTGAAAGAACGGGATAATCGCCTGCTCATGCTCCTGAGAGTCGGGCATCCATTGAGGTCGTTCCAATTGTGCTTCTACCCGAGAGGCGAAGCAGAGTGCCAAGACGACGAGAAGTCGTTCGCATCGGAAAACTTTGGAGTGCTCCGACTCGTCGGAGCTTTCTGTTTGTGGAGATCTGGGCATGAGAGTTTCGGGGTTTTGCAAATGCGCAAGCTGCGATTGAAAGTAAGCGGTGACGAGTCACCGCACTCCAAGGGAGATTATTTCTTGTCGGGTCCGTAGAGATGGTGTCCCTTGCGGGACGCCTGGAGGGCTTCGCGGGTGTCCTGCGGGATTCCCGGATCTCCTTGCGACCGCATCCAGTCATCGAGAACTCCGCTGAGCCGGGACTGGATCTCCTGGTAATTTGGATCGTCGACGACATTATTCAATTCGTATCGATCCTGTTCTGTGACATACAGTTGTTCGGGCGGGCGACGAGTGTACCGTCTGACGAGATTGTAGGTGTGGTCGCTTTCCGTCGCGTCCCAGACCCAGGTTTGCCAGTACAGATTATTCAAGCGGCCGTTCCCAGAGACTCCCATCAAGTGTTTCTCAATATAGATCTCATCGGGAGTGAGATTGCGAATGTAACGGGTTGTCCCATCGGTAACAGTCCGAATCGGGTACGCGGGGCCTTCGGGAAGGTTGTTATGCATCCCAAACGCATATTCGCGATGGGAGTCGGTTTCCCCTTGGAGAACGGAGAGAAAACTCGTCCCGTCAAACTGGTCAGCAGCGACGTCTGCCCCGACCGCCGCCATCAACGTCGGTAGGACGTCCGTATATTGGACGAGGGCGTCTGTCCGTTTTCCCGCCGCGACGACACCGGGCCAGCGGGCGACGAGGGCGGTGT